>NZ_JBHWIR010000014.1:47050-51249 GCF_042731835.1 Kitasatospora sp. NPDC059817
GCGGTCGACCCGGCGTGACCGGCGGTGGCGCCCGCGGGGCCCCCGGCTGGGCCGCTTCCGCGTCCTGCCACCCGGGGGGCGGCGACCACCCGGTACGCCACCCGGTACGCGGAAACGCCGAAGACCGGCCTGGCGCGCTGGGCGCTGGGCCGGTCGGCGAAACTACTGGCTACGAGCGGCGAGAGGCCTGCGACGGCCCGGTGCCCGGCTCGGTGTCGTCCTCGTCGTCGAGGTCGGCATAGCGGGCGGCGTACTCGGCATACGGGTCGTCGTCCTCCTCCTCCTCGATCGGCTCCGGGTCGATCGGAGCGGTGGACGGCGATGCGCCCAGCTCGTTGGACAGACGGTTAGCGTCAAACCCGCCGCTGTTGTACTTCAGCTCGCGGGCGACCTTCGTCTGCTTGGCCTTGGCCCGGCCGCGCCCCATGGGTCGACCCCCTCAACGATGGGGCTCACGGCCCCGAGTCTGACACGTGTTCATGATCAGGAGCGGCCTGCCCGAATGGGAGGACCGTCCCTTGGAGCATTAACGGTACCTGTTTCCGCCGCTGGACGGTACGTCGTCGGTGTGACGTGGCGCGCACCGACCGCACCCGAGACCAGGTCTTCCCAGGTCAGGGGAGGTTTTGCGGCGGTTTGCGCGCTGTCCGGAGGTGTCTCAGGTCCGTCGTTCCAGGACCGATTATCCCCCCAAGGGGGACCTTGGATCACCCGATCGGGCGCAGAAGTGAGAATCCGGTTCCACATCGTGATGCGCGGGGGACGGCTGGGCCCCTCCCGCCCGGGGGCGGGTCACGGGGGTGCGGCCGCCCCCCGCGCGTCCGAGGTTCCGGGGGCGCCGGATCAGGCCCGTCGGGCGCCCGGCAGCAGGACCGTGCGCAGCGCGCTGATCTCGCGCATCCGCTTCTCGGCCAGGCGGTCGGCGGCGACCGCCGGCGGGACGCCGTCGGAGGCGGCCCGGGTGAAGATCTCCAGGGTGGTGTCGAAGATCCTGGTGGCCTTGTTCTTGGCCCGGTCGAAGTTGAAGCCCTCGATCTCGTCGGCGACCTGGATCACGCCGCCGGAGTTCACCAGGTAGTCCGGCGCGTAGAGGATGCCGCGGTCCGCGAGGTCCTTCTCGACGCCCGGGTGGGCCAGCTGGTTGTTGGCCGCGCCGCAGACGATCGTGGTGCCGGACTCGCCGAGCGCGGCCACCGTGTCGTCGGTCAGCGCGCCGCCCAGGGCGCAGGGGGCGTAGACGTCCAGCCGGGCCTGCAGCAGGGCGGCGGTGTCGGCGACGACCTCCACCTCCGGGTGGGCCGCGCGGACGCGGTTCACGGCGGTCTCGGAGACGTCGGTGATGACGACGGTGGCGCCGTCCGCGACGAGGTGGCCGACCAGGTAGTGGCCGACCTTGCCGACGCCCGCGACGCCGACCCGCTTGCCGCGCAGGGTCGGCTGGCCCCAGCGGGCCTGGGCGGTGGCGCGCATGCCCTGGAAGACGCCGAAGGCGGTCAGGATGGACGAGTCGCCGGCGCCGCCGTGCTCGGGCGAGCGGCCCGTCACGAACTGCGTCTCGCGCGCGATGACGTCCATGTCCTGCACGTAGGTGCCCACGTCGCAGGCGGTGATGTAGCGGCCGCGCAGGGACTCCACGAAGCGGCCGTAGGCACGGAGCATCGCCTCGTTCTTGTCCTTGTTGGGGTCGCCGATGATGACGGCCTTGCCGCCGCCGAGGTCGAGCCCGGCCAGCGCGTTCTTGTAGGACATGCCGCGGGACAGGTTGAGCGCGTCCTCCAGGGCCGCCTCCTCGGAGGCGTACGGGAAGAAGCGGGTGCCGCCGAGGGCCGGGCCCAGCGCGGTGGAGTGGATGGCGATGATCGCCTTGAGCCCGGAGCTGCGGTCGTGGCAGAGGACGACCTGCTCGTGGCCGTCGCCGGGGGCGCCGTCCTGCTCGGTGCGGAAGATCCTGCTGAGCACTCCGGGTGCGGGGTGCGTGGCGGATGTCTGTACGTCGGTCACTGTGGTGACTCCAGTATCGAAGGCCCGCCTGCTGTGGTGCGGGCGCCTAGGGCGAAGCGTAGTCGCGGGAGCGTCGCCGATCCGCCCTCTTGTCCGAGCTTGTCCCGGTGGTCCGAGGAGTGAGACGCAGGGGGGTGCGCGGTGCGGGCGCGAACGGTTCGCGGGCGCGCCCTCCCGGGGCCGGTCGGCGCGTGCGACCATGCAGGACGTGACCGTCGTGCGCACCTCGGTACTGCCGCCCTACGCCGCCCACCTGCGGGTCTACGAGCCGCTGGCCGCCTACCCGGAGTCCGAGCGGGTGCGCTGGCAGGCCTACGCGGCGGAGCACGGCCCGGACGCCGTCGAGGCGGCGCAGCCGGTGGCCGCGGCCGTCCTGGAGGAGCAGCGGGAGGCGCTGGCGGAGCTGGCCGCCCGGACACCCCGGGCGCTGCCCGAGCGGGAGAGCGGGCGGGCCTACCTGCGGGTGGTGGACGGCGTGCTGTACGTCTGCCCGTGGGCGACCAGGCTGCGCAGCTGGCAGGCGCTGGAGGAGCTGCGGGCGGCCGCGCCGGTGGCGCTGCTGGACACCGCGGTGCCGCCGGTGGCCCGGGCGGCGGCGGAGGCGGACCGGGAGCGCTGGCGGGCCGGCCATCCGGACGCCCGGCCGTGGATCCTGACCAGCCGGTGGGAGGTGCCGGTGCGCTGGTTCCTGCCGTTCGGGGACGAGGACCGCTGTTTCGTGCCGGCGCAGGAGCCGGGCAAACCGGGGCGGGCGGCGGCGCTGTTCTACCTGGTGCCGATGGCGCAGGCGCGCCGCCGGACGGCCCGGGCCTTCCGGGCGCTGCGTGAAGAGGTGCCGGACGGGGAACTGGTCCGGGGGGCGGAGCAGATCGGGCGGTGGCTGGAGGAATTCCATCCGCGCTCGCTGGTGGAGCTGGACTACGGGGGGCTGGTGCATGTGCTGGGGCCGGAGCGGCTGTTGGCGGATCGTTCGGCGGGGGAGCTGGAGGAGGGGCTGCGCGCGCTGCGGGCGGGGGACACCGCGCAGGCGCTGCACGCGTACGGGGAACTGACGGCGCGCTGGCGCAGGGTGCTGGCGCTGCGGTACGCGAACTGACGTCCGACCAGCCGTGTATGACTGTAAGAGTCCTATGGCCCGAGCTGGATGACCAAGGTCCCGGTTCGGGTCAATAGCTGTCGAACGTGACACTACTCACCGTTGACGCGAACTTACCCCTATGTGCAAAAATGGGACAACCAGCCCAACTTCACGCGGGCATGCCCACTTTTGGGTGGTTCTGGAGTCGATGCGTGCTTTGCGGGGAAACAGGGGGTCTGGTCCCCTCGTAACCAGGCGTCACGGCCGCGTGACTGCCCGTTATGGGGTGGTCCATCGCCATCCGTCGCTCTTGAACCCGTGAGGGGTCAATTTTGGCGGTTTGGTCGATAGGGCTGGACGGATGGTGTAGTTGTAGACACCAGGACAAGCCGTTCGTCCTATAACCGACTCGGCCCGTCTATGCCATTTCGGGCATCGCGGGCCAAGGTGCAGAATTTGAAGGATAGAACCGCCCTGGTTCGGTTCTCCCGAGGAGGCCGCTCATGACCGCTCGTACCCCTGATGCTGAGCCCCTGCTGACGCCGGCAGAGGTCGCCACCATGTTCCGCGTGGACCCGAAGACGGTCACTCGTTGGGCCAAGGCGGGCAAGCTGACGTCCATTCGCACGCTCGGCGGTCACCGCCGTTACCGCGAGGCGGAGGTGCGCGCTCTGCTGGCCGGGATTCCCGCTCAGCGCACTGAGGCCTGATAGGCCAAAGGCTCTTTAAAGGGGCCGCTTACCGGACTCCGCCGGGTCCGGTAAGCGGCCCCTTTGCCATGCCCGCCCGCCGTGCCCGGGTACTCGGCACAACGTACGGAATGCTGAACTCCGGATAACGATTTGATGCGCATGATGCGGGGGGGATTTACAGTTAATGGCTGTACAATTTTACATATTAAATTAGTGAGGTCTTGGTGAGGGTGGTGCGGGGGTGCTCTCGGGAAAAGATAAGTGACGACCGTCACACCGTCTGTCACTTGTGGTCTGGACCTGGTCCGGGATAAACACCGGACGCCAAAAGCGAGAGGCGCGGGCCCCGAAGGGTAGCGGCCTCTCCCCCGGCCGCCCAGCCCCCCCGCCATGTGACCCCCCCCAGCCCCAAGTCACGGGGGCGCGGG
>NZ_JBHWIR010000014.1:51259-73625 GCF_042731835.1 Kitasatospora sp. NPDC059817
TCTCGCCCCCTCCGCGCCCCCCTCCCCCGGCCCGCCGCCCCGCGGGGGGCCGCCCCCCCCCCCCCACTGCGGCGATCCCGACGGGACTTGAACCCGCGACCTCCACCTTGACAGGGTGGCGAGCTAACCAACTGCTCCACGGGACCAGAGTTTCCTGATCTCGTTCACTCGCTTGCCGCGCTGCGAACAAGACAGACTGTAGCCCATGGTGGGCCCCCAGGTCGAACTGGCACCTGAGGGCCCCCGAGGAGGCCGCCGCCCAGCTCAGAGCGTGGCCCTGGCAGCCTCCATCGCCTTGGTGATCCGCTTCTCCGACACCGGGCTCGGTGTGCCCAGCGACTGGGCGAAGAAGCTGACCCGCAACTCCTCGATCATCCAGCGGATCGCCAGCACCTCCGCGGACGGCTGCCGGCCGGCCGGCACCGCCGCCAGCAGCTCCCCGTACTCCCGCTGCACCTGCTGGACCTTCAGCAGCTGCTGGGCGTCCCGCTGCGGGTGGTTGGGCAGCGCCTCCAGCCGGCGGTCCACCGCCAGCAGGTAGCGCTTGAGGTCCGGCAGCCGCTGCCAGCCGGTGTCCGTGACGAAGCCCGGGTGCACCAGGGAGGCCAGGTGCAGCCGGATGTCGTTCACCGCGTTCAGCAGCACCGGGCTGCTCACCGACTTCAGCCGGGTCGAGGCCTTGTGGAAGGCGATCAGCGCGGTGGCCGTCTTCAGCGTGGTGTCCGCGGACAGGTCGTACAGGTCCGCCCGCACCTTGTCGTGCAGCGTGCCGAAGGCCGCCTCGTCCCAGGCCGGTCCGCCGGCCAGGGTCATCAGCCGGTCCGTCGCACAGGCCACCACGTCCTCGAAGAGGGCGTTCACCGAGCCGTGCGGGTTGTGCGAGAGCGCCAGCTTCGCCTGGTTGCCCAGCCGGCCCTGGATCGACTTGGCCGGGGAGGTGGTGGTCAGCATCAGCAGCCGGCGGGTGCCCGCCCACATCGACTGCGTCTGCGCCTGCGGGGTGTCGAACAGCTTCACGCCGACCGACTCCCCCTCGTCCACCAGGGCCGGGTAGGCGCGCAGCGAATGGCCGCGCGAGCGCTGTTCGAAGGTGCGCTGGAGCACGGGCAGGCCGCCCGGCCAGGCGGTCAGCCCGCCCTGCTCGATGCCCTGGCCGGAGGCCGCCGAGGACAGCGTCTCCTTGAGCTTCGGCTTGAGCCGCAGCCGCAGCTCCTCCAGGTCCTTGGACTCGGCGAGCTTGCGGCGGCCGTCCACCACCCGGAAGGTCACCTTGAGGTGGTCCGGCACCCGCTCGTCGTCCCAGGCCTCCGGCGGCACGGTGATGGCCGTCAGGCGCTTGAGGGCGTGCTCCAGGGACGGCAGCAACGGCTCCTGGCGGTCCTTCACCGCGCGCAGCGCCGCCTTCGCGAAGTCCGGCGCCGGCACGAAGTTGCGCCGGATCGCCTTCGGCAGCGACTTGATGTACGCGGTGACCAGCTCCGTCCGCAGGCCCGGGATCTGCCAGTCGAAGCCCTCCGCGGTGACCTGGTTGAGCACCGGCAGCGGGATGTGGACGGTCACGCCGTCCGCGTCGCTGCCCGGTTCGAACTGGTAGGTCAGCTGGAAGCGCAGCTTGCCCTGCTGCCAGTGGTCCGGGTAGTCGGCCTCCGTGACGCCGTCCGCGGAGTCGTTGATCAGCATCGACTTCTCGAAGTTGAGCAGGTCCGGCTGCTCGTGCCGGGCCGTCTTCCACCAGGAGTCGAAGTGCCGGGTGGAGACCACGTCCTCCGGCAGCCGGGCGTCGTAGAACTCGAACAGGGTCTGGTCGTCGACCAGGATGTCCCGGCGCCGGGCCCGGTTCTCCAGCTCCTCGACCTCGCCGAGCAGCTTGCGGTTCTCGGCGAAGAACCGGTGGTGGGTCTCCCAGTCGCCCTCGACCAGCGCGTTGCGGATGAACAGCTCGCGGCACAGCTCCGGGTCGATCCGCCCGTAGTTGACCTTGCGCTGGGCGACGACCGGCATCCCGTAGAGCGTCACCCGCTCGTACGCCAGGACGGCTCCGGCCTTCTTCTCCCAGTGCGGCTCGCTGTACGTCCGCTTGATCAGGTGGCCGGCCAGCGGCTCCACCCACTCCGGCTCGATCTTGGCGTTGATCCGCGCCCACAGCCGGGACGTCTCCACCAGCTCGGCCGACATCACCCAGCGCGGCGGCTTCTTGAACAGGCCCGAGCCCGGGAACACCGCGAACCGGGCGCCGCGCGCGCCGCCGTACTCGCGCTTCTCCACGTCGAACAGGCCGATGTGGGAGAGCAGGCCGGCCAGCAGCGACTGGTGGATCCGGTCGGCGTTCGGCTCGGCGTCCTCGTGCGGCTCCTCGATGGTGACGCCCAACTGCTTGGCGACCGTGCGCAGCTGGGTGTAGATGTCCTGCCACTCCCGTATCCGCAGGTAGTTGAGGAACTCCGCCTTGCACATCCGGCGGAAGGCCGAGGAGGACAGCTCGCGCTGCTGCTCCCGGACGTAGCGCCACATCGCCAGGTAGGACAGGAAGTCGGAGGTCTCCGAGTTGAACCGGCGGTGCCGCTCGTCGGCGGCCTGGCGCTTCTCGGCGGGGCGCTCGCGCGGGTCCTGGATGGACAGCGCGGCGGCGATCACCATCACGTCGCGCACGCAGCCGTTCTTGTCGGCCTCCAGCACCATCCGGGCCATCCGCGGGTCCACCGGGAGCTGGGCCAGTTGGCGGCCGAGCGCGGTGAGGCGCTTGCGCGGGTCCTTCTCGTCCGGGTCCAGCGCGCCCAGCTCGTGCAGCAGGTGCACGCCGTCCTTGATGTTGCGGGAGTCCGGCGGGTCCAGGAACGGGAAGGCGGCGATGTCGCCGAGGCCCGCCGCCGTCATCTGCAGGATCACCGAGGCCAGGTTGGTGCGCAGGATCTCGGCGTCGGTGAACTCGGGGCGGGAGAGGAAGTCCTCCTCCGAGTACAGCCGGATGCAGATGCCGTCGGAGGTGCGGCCGCAGCGGCCCTTGCGCTGGTTGGCGCTGGCCTGGCTGACCGCCTCGATCGGCAGCCGCTGCACCTTGGTGCGGTGGCTGTAGCGGGAGATCCGGGCGGTGCCCGGGTCGATCACGTACTTGATGCCGGGGACGGTGAGGCTGGTCTCGGCGACGTTGGTGGCGAGGACGATCCGGCGGCTGCCGGAGCGCTGGAACACCCGGTGCTGCTCGGCCGAGCTCAGCCGGGCGTACAGCGGCAGGACCTCGGTGGACTTGAGTTTCAGCTTGTCCAGGGCGTCGGCGGTGTCGCGGATCTCGCGCTCGCCGGAGAGGAAGACCAGGATGTCGCCCGGGCCCTCGGCCTGGAGCTCCTGGGCCGCTTCGCAGATCGCCTGGATCTGGTCCCGGTCGCGGTCGGCGTCCGTCGCGTCGTCGTCCTCGTCCAGGTCGTCGACGAGCGGGCGGTACCGGACCTCCACCGGGTAGGTGCGGCCGGAGACCTCGACGATCGGGGCGTCGTTGAAGTGCCGGGCGAAGCGCTGCGGGTCGATGGTCGCGGAGGTGATCACGACCTTGAGGTCCGGTCGGCGCGGGAGCAGCTGCTTGACGTAGCCGAGGATGAAGTCGATGTTGAGGCTGCGTTCGTGCGCCTCGTCGATGATCAGGGTGTCGTACTGGAGCAGTTCGCGGTCGGTCTGGATCTCCGCGAGCAGGATGCCGTCCGTCATCAGCTTGACCAGGGTGTCCTGGCCGACCTGGTCGGTGAATCGGACCTTCCAGCCGACCGCCTCGCCCAGCGGGGTGCGCAGCTCCTCCGCGACCCGCTCGGCGACCGTACGGGCGGCGATCCGGCGCGGCTGGGTGTGGCCGACCAGACCGCGCACGCCGCGGCCCAGCTCCAGACAGATCTTCGGGATCTGGGTGGTCTTGCCGGAGCCGGTCTCACCCGCGACGATCACCACCTGGTGGTCCCGGATGGCCGCCAGGATCTCGTCCTTCTTCTGGCTGACCGGCAGCTCGGCGGGATAGCTGATCGGTGGGACGGCACCGCGGCGCTGCTCGACCAGCAGCTCGGCGCGGTCGATGTCGGCGGCGATCTGGGCGGCGACCTTCTGCCGGGCCTCGGGCTTGCGGACCCGACGGGCCCCCTCCAGTCGGCGCCCGATCCGCACCTGGTCGCGCAGGGTCAGCTCGGGCAGGCGGGCGGCCAGCTCACCGATACCGGGACCCTCGGCGGGTGCGGGGGCGGACTGGACTGCGGGAGAACTCACTGCGGGCATCCCTCTAGGTTCGCAAGGAGGTACGGCGGCGCGCACCTCGGTTTTCGAGCCTCTCCAGTGTCACAGCCACCGGCGGCCGAGCGCGAACGGCGGGCCCGGGTGCCGGTGGCGTCGGGCCGGACGGCTCCGGGCCGGGCCAGGCAACGGTTCGCGGCGGTTTCGGGCTCTGGGGGTTGAGGAGGTGCTCATGGGAGCCCAGAAGACCGCGAGGGACGAGGAGTTCCGCGCGTTCACCGGCAGCGCGTGGACGCGGCTGCTCAGGACGGCGTACCTGCTCGCGGGGGACAGGCACACCGCCGAGGACCTGGTCCAGCAGGCCCTGGAGCGGGCGTACGTCGCCTGGAGCCGGGTCCGGGCGGCCGACGACCCGCACGCCTACGTGCGCCGGATCCTGATCAACGAGCACGCCCGGCGGTTCCGCCGCCGAGCGGCCGAGGACCTGGTCACCGCCGTCCCCGACCGGGCCGCACCCGAGGGCCCCGACGGCTACGCGCGGCTGGACGAACGGGCGGCGCTGCTCACGGCCCTCGGCACGCTGCCGCCCCGGCAGCGGCAGGCCGTCGTGCTGCGGTACTGGGAGGACCTCACCGAGACCCAGACCGCCGCGGCGATGGGCTGCTCGGTCGGGACGGTGAAGAGCCAGGCGGCCAGGGGCCTGGCCAAGCTGCGGGAGGCCTCCTCACTCAACGGGCTGGCGAGCATCGGAGGCGGAAGATGAGCAACGAGGGCAACGTGGGCAACGTGGGCGGCGAGGGCGGTGCGGGCGGCGAGGGCGCCATGGGCAACGTGGGCGGTGCGGGCGGCGAGGACACGGTCGGGGCGGGGGCCGGGGGCGCGGCCGGCGCCGAGGCCGCGGCGGCGCGCGTCCTGGGCGAGCTGGCCGGAAGCGTCGAGATCGGGGCCGTCCCGTACGACCGGCTGGTCGCCGGGGGGCGGCGCCGGCTGCGGCGCCGGCGGCTGCTGACCAGCGGGGCGGTGGCGGTGCTGGTCGCGGCGGCCGTCGTCGGGGGGACGGCGCTCGGCGGGCTCGGGCGGGGGCGGGGGCCGGGCAACGCGGCCGACGCGGGGGCGGTGGTGGCGGACGCCTCGACCGTCACCGCCGCGGAGGCTGCCGGGGCCACCGGGGCTGCCGCGGGCACCACCGCGACACCGACCGCTCCCGCGCGGGATCCGTTCACCCCGGTCCGGGTCGTGGTCGGCCACGGCACCACGAACGGCAGGCAGTGGCAGGCGTGGGCCGCGTTCTGGCCGGCGGCCGCCACCAAGGAGGACGCCCTCCGACAGGCCCGGCTGATCTGGGAGGACCGGCACGCGGCCATCCCGCAACTGCCGGAGACCACCCGGGCGGACATCGACCGGAGCTGGCGCCCGGACGTGGACCTGGTGAACCTCTACGCCACCGTGGACGGGCAGCGCCAGGTCGACGACGCGATGCACGACACCCCCGCCCCGGGGGTGCCGGACGGGGCGATCATCGACCGGGCCACCTCCGGAGGAGGGACGATGCTCGGGTTCAAGGGCGGGGAGCTGGGCGCCTCACCGGTGGTGATCGCCGGGGTCCGGCCCCGGGTCGCGAAGATCGTGGTCACCTGGGACACCGGCGGCGTCAGCGAGTCGGCGCCGGTCGCCCTCGGGGACTCCCCGACGCGCTGGTACGCGATCGCCAGGAAGCCGGGCGCCCAGGCCCGCACGTTCACGTACTACGCGGCGGACGGCTCCGTGCTGGGCACCGACGCCAGCTGGTTCCGCTCCTACTGAACCCTCCCGGCGCCGTGCCGGCCTGACCGCCCTCGCCCCCACGATCACCCCCCGGCTGCTCGTGGTCGAGGGCGGCGGGGACCGGACTCCCGGCGCGAGCTGACGCGAGGGGAGCCGCCCGAGATCAGCAGGGCAGCAGGTCGCCGGTGACCAGCTCGAAACCGAAGGGCTCCGGAACGCGCATCGTCTCGCCGAACGCGATGTCCTCGCGCCGGTGGTACCGGGCGCCGTCCGGCCTGCTGAAGAGGGTGACGGTCTTCTCCCGCGCGTCGACCAGGAGGTACAGCGGAATCCCCATCAGCGGGTAGTCCCGCACCTTCCCGACCCAGTCGTTCTCGGGGTTGGAGGGCGAGACCAGCTCGACCGCGATCGCGGCCAGCTCGGCGGGCACCTGGTTGTCGGTGGTGGCCAGCGCGTCGTCCGGAAGGTACGTCAGGTCGGGATTGCGGCTCTTCCCGACGTTGGGCGAGATCAGATCGGTGTTCTCGCTCGGCAGCAGCCAGGCCGGGGTGTGGGCGTCGAACTGCCGGCGCACCACCAGCAGGTTGCGCTGGTGGATCCCCGAGGGGCTCACCATCATGGTGATGGTGTCACCGGAGAGCTCCACCTTGAAGCCGTCGGGCAGGCTCCTGCGGGCCTCTTCCAGAAGCTCGAAGTGTTCCGGGGCCATGAGTGCGACGCCTCCCGAACCGAATCCACCGGTGTCCGGCACCCAGCGTAGTCGGCGCCCGGCCCCAGGCCCCGGGCCCCCGGAACGGCGGAAGCCCCGCAGCGAAATCTTGGGTTCCAACGGTCGTCGCAACACCCCAGTTCAAGGTGTGCGATGGACTTCGAGATCTGCGGGGGCCGGAAGCCGCAGCGGCCCAGGCGGCGACCCGGCAACTGGTGTCAGTGGCCCTCGGTCCAGAACTGCTGGAGTCGCGCGATCGCCTGGGCCTTGTTCAGCTCGGCGACCTGGTTCTCGGTGAGTCCGACACGGTTGATCAGCATGTGGACCAGATCTGCGGGAAGCGCCTCGCGTGGTGGCTCGGGCGCGCCTCGATCGGGAAGCGCGCCGTCCAGGACGCACGGCCAGAAGACATCCTCTGTCACATCCAGCTGGTCGCGGAGGACGTGCGCCCACATGCCCGCGCCGTACACGGTGCGGTCGACCGGATGCGACACCCGAGTACGCAGGATCCGCCCATCGGGGAGCCCGAATTCGTAGGTGACGTGGTGGGTGCCGGTGCGGCCGCGCGCGTCACGTACGCGTTCCCAGCCTTCAACCTTGCAGAACTGCTCGTGCCGTTCGCGTGTCGGCTGGGGCCAGGTCACTTCGCGACTCCGAGCAGCCAATCACGGAGTTGTGCGTCGTCGCTGAGACCGATCAGCTGAACCAGGCCCCAGTTGTCGCGATGGTTCGGAGCGCTCAGCAGTCGGTCCTGCCAGTCCTCCGCATACTCGCGGAGCGCGTCGATCATCTCGTCGATGGCCTCGTCGAACGTGCCGCCGTCCGCTGCGACCGGCAGGCCGGGGAAGAACACCGACCAGCCACCGCCCTCGGCGACCACCTCGGCCTTGGAGGGGCACAACAGCGTGAGGGCGCGGCGTAGCCGCCCTGCGTCGACTACGGCCGCGTAGCCGGTGTCCCGGCGAACGGTCGCGATCCGGCCTTGCCCCGCTGCGTCCAGCAGATCCTTCAGGTGCGCTCGGGCTTCGGTGTAGCTCTCGTAGTGGACTGCTGTCATGGGAAGCCTCCTCGTCCGAGAACCAGGGTCGCGCGGCCGGTGAAGTACGTCAAGTACGTCAAGTACTTAACGTACTTGACGTCATGCGGGAGGGTGGTGACCGTCGGCTGTGCCGTTGGCGTCAAACAACGCGAAAATGCCCCCGAAGCGAGCTGCTTCGGGGGCATAATGCCTGGTCATACGTTGTGGCCAGGGCCGGGGTCGAACCGGCGACCTTCCGCTTTTCAGGCGGACGCTCGTACCAACTGAGCTACCTGGCCGTACTGCACCATCTCTTGCGAGACGAGCGATCCCGACGGGACTTGAACCCGCGACCTCCACCTTGACAGGGTGGCGAGCTAACCAACTGCTCCACGGGACCTTGTAGTGGTTTCCCACTAAGGTCTTGCGGCACTGCTTTTACTACGGTACTGCGTGCCCCCAACGGGATTCGAACCCGTGCTACCGCCTTGAAAGGGCGGCGTCCTGGGCCACTAGACGATGAGGGCTTGCGGCCTGTCCCGCTGTTCCCAGCGTTCGGGGACGTCGAGAAGCATATGGGATGCAGGGCGGATCGCCAAAACGGGTTTCGGCCGGGTGGGTGGGGGGCCGCCCGAGGGCCGCTTGGGGCGGGGGTCAGGACCAGCCGAGTTCGTCGAGTTCGTGGTCGTCGAAGCCGAAGTGGTGGGCGACCTCGTGGATGACCGTGGTGCGGACTTCGGCGACGACCTGGTCGTGGGTCTCGCAGTGCCGGAGGGTGGGGCCGCGGTAGATGAGGATCCGGTCGGGCAGGACGCCCGCGTACCACTCGCCGCGTTCGGTGAGCGGGGTGCCCTCGTAGAGGCCGAGGAGTTCCGGGTCGGCGGGGTCGGGCTCGTCCTCGACGAAGACGGCGACGTTGTCCATCATGGCCGCGAGCTGCGGGGGAATCTGGTCGAGGGCGTCGCTGACCAGCGTCTCGAACTCGTCCCGGGTCATCTCCACCGGTTCATTGTCGGGTCTGGAGTGACGCTGTGCCAGACGGCGGGAGCCGGTGTTTGATGGGGTTATGGCGACCTCGGACGGCACGGTGGACGGCCCGGCGCGGACCCGGCCGGTGGACGAGGGGGCGGCCGCCCGGAGGCGGCCGCCGGTGTGGCGCGGGCAGGGGCCGGCCGTGGCGGTGATCGCGGTGGGCGGGGCGATCGGGTCGGTGGCGCGGTACGGCGCCGGGCTGGCCTGGGCGAACGGGCCGGCGGCGTTCCCGTGGACGACGCTGCTGATCAACGTGGTCGGGTGCGCGGTGATCGGGGTGTTCCTGGTGGTGATCACCGAGGGGCGTCCGGCGCACCCGCTGCTGCGGCCGTTCTTCGGGACCGGGGTGCTGGGCGGCTTCACCACCTTCTCGACGTACGCGGTGGACATCCGGCGGCTGGTGGAGGAGGGGCGGCTCGGGCTCGGGCTGGCGTACCTGGGGCTGACGCTGCTGGGCGCGCTCGGCGCGGTGTGGGTGGCGGCCGGGCTGACGCGCCGTCTGATCGCCCGTGGTGGCGGGGGCGTGCGGTGAGCAGGTTGAGCGGGCCGGCGCTGCGGCTGACCGTGCTGGTGGGGGAGAACGACCGCTGGCACCACCGGCCGCTGTACAGCGAGATCGTGCACCGGGCGCGGGCGGCGGGGCTGGCCGGGGCGAGCGTGTTCCGGGGGATCGAGGGGTTCGGGGCGTCGTCGCTGGTGCACACGGCGCGGCTGCTGTCGCTGAGCGAGGACCTGCCGGTGGCGGTGGTGATCGTGGACGAGGAGGAGCGGGTGCGGGCGTTCCTGCCGCAGTTGGACGGGCTGGTGGCGGAGGGCTTGGTGCTGCTGGACCGCTGCGAAGTGGTCAGGTACGTGGGGCGGGAAGGGGCTTCGGGGTGAACTGGCTGCTGGTGGTGGCGGGCGCGGTGGTCGGCGCGCCGCTGCGGTACCTGACCGACCGGGCGGTGCAGGCCCGGCACGACTCGGTGTTCCCCTGGGGGACGTTCGCGGTGAACGCGGTCGGCTGCATGGTGCTCGGCCTGGTGACCGGGGCGGTGGCGGCGGGGGCCGCGTCCCCGCAGGTCCAGGTGCTGCTGGGGACGGGGCTGTGCGGGGCGCTGACCACGTACTCGACCTTCTCGTACGAGACGCTGCGGCTGGTCGAGACCGGGGCGGGGCGGTACGCGCTGGCGAACGTGGTGGGCAGCGTGGTGGTGGGGCTGGCCGCGGTGTACGCGGGGGCGGGGCTGGCCTCGGCGTTCTGGGGCTGAGCAGGCCGCCGGTCTGCCGGTTCGGCGGGCTGTGGCGGAGGCGGCCCAGGCGCTTCCTGGCGCGCTGCCCGTGTCCCGTCGGGGCGGGTGCGCGTTGGGCACCGAAAAGCGGCCGCGCGAGCAGTGGGCGGCCCGGGTGGGGCGGTGGAGAGGGAGCTCGGTGGCTTCGGTGCGGGCGGTTCGGGCGGTGGTGCGTACGGCTTCGGCGCGTGCGGTTTCGGCGCGTACGGCTTCGGTGCGTGCGGCGGCGGTGCTGGCGGTGGCCGGGCTGGGGCTGACGGGGTGCATGTCGGTCGGTCCGGAGGCGGAGGTGAAGCGCGGGGTGGCGCCGGTCGGGCAGGTCGGTCCGGCGGGCAAGCCGGGGGTGACGAGCGGGCCGTCGGCCTCGCCGAGCGGCGCGCATCCGGGGAGTGCGTCCGGGCGCCCGGAGCGTCCGGGGGGCTTGCAGGGCGAGAACGCGCCGGCCGGGGCGACGGCCACGGCGGCGGGCGAGGTGGCGCCCGGCGTGAACGGCGCGGCCGCCGGCGTGGTCCCGGTGCCGGGGGCGCCCGCCGTGGACCCCGCGCCGGCCGGCACCGGCGCGAACGGTTCGGCGGGGGGCGTGAGTGCCAGCCCCGCGCCCCGGCCGGGCGGCGGCGCGTCGGCCGGTACCGGCGGTGCGGCGGGTACCGGGGGCGCGGGAGGGGCCGGCGGCACCGGTGAGGGCCGCTCCGGCGGTACGGCGGGCACGCCGTCGGCCACGCCGAGCAGCCGCCCCTCGACGTCCCCCGAGCCCGAGCACACCTCACCGGCCGCGACCGTCCCATCGACCCCGGAGCCCTCGGCCGGTAACTCCGGTTCCTCGGCCCCGAGCCCGCATGCGGGTGGGCATTAGCGGTCTGGCCAGGGCATTTGCCTCTGATCCCGAGGTTCGTCTATGGTGGTAGATCGTTCGTTTGATTCATTTGACTGGCGCCCTATTCCCATCTGGCGCCCTTGGCGCGTTCCGGCGATCCGTGGCTGACCGCATAGAGGCGGTTGTGAAACAGAACCCCCGGACTTTGGCGCGTGCCACTTCCGGAAGGTTTTACATGTCTCTCGTTGACGACGCCCGCTTCGCCATGCCCGCGAGCGAGGCCGCCGCCGATGTCACCGACACCGCCGACACCCTCACCGACACCGTCGAGGCCGTTGAGGCCGTCGAGCCCACCGACGCCGACGTCGAGCTGAACGCCGACGCCGTCGAGGCCGAGGAGCCCGCCGAGCCCACCATCACCTTCGGCGACCTGGGCCTGCACGACGACGTCGTGCGCGCCCTCGCCAAGCGCGGTGTCACCACCCCGTTCCCGATCCAGGCCGCGACCATCCCGGACGCCCTGGCCGGCAAGGACGTGCTGGGCCGTGGCCGTACCGGCTCCGGCAAGACCCTCAGCTTCGGCCTGCCGCTGCTGACCCGCCTCGCCGACGGCGAGCGCACCAAGCCCAAGCACCCGCGCGGCCTGATCCTCGTCCCGACCCGCGAGCTGGCCATGCAGGTGGCCGACGCCCTGGAGCCGTTCGGCTCGGTGCTCGGCCTCAAGCTCAAGGTCGTCTGCGGCGGCACCTCGATGTCGAACCAGATCTACGCGCTGGAGCGCGGCGTCGACGTCCTGGTCGCCACCCCCGGCCGTCTGCGCGACCTGCTGAACCGCGGCAGCGCCAAGCTGGCCGACGTCCGGACCGTCGTGCTCGACGAGGCCGACCAGATGGCCGACATGGGCTTCCTGCCCGAGGTCACCGAGATCCTCGACCAGGTGCCGGCCGGTGGCCAGCGCCTGCTGTTCTCCGCCACCCTGGAGAACGAGATCGACACCCTGGTCAAGCGCTACCTGAAGAACCCGGTCACCCACGAGGTCGACCCGTCGGCCGGCGCGGTCACCACCATGACCCACCACATCCTCGTGGTGAAGCCCAAGGACAAGGCGCCGATCACCAACGCGATCGCCGCCCGCAAGGGCCGCACGATCATCTTCGTCCGCACCCAGATGGGCGCCGACCGCGTCGCCGAGCAGCTCATCGAGGCCGGCGTGAAGGCCGACGCGCTGCACGGCGGGATGACCCAGGGCGCCCGTACCCGTGTCCTCGGCGACTTCAAGGACGGCTACGTCAACGTCGTCGTCGCCACCGACGTCGCCGCCCGCGGCATCCACGTCGACGGCATCGACCTGGTCCTCAACGTGGACCCGGCCGGCGACCACAAGGACTACCTGCACCGCTCCGGCCGCACCGCCCGGGCCGGGCGCTCCGGCGCCGTCGTCACCCTGGTGCTGCCGCACCAGCGCCGCGGCGTCTTCCGCCTGATGGAGGACGCGGGCGTCGACGCCTCGCGCCACATCCTCGACCACGCCTTCGACGCCGAGGTCGCCAAGATCACCGGCGCCCGTTCGCTGATCGAGGTCCAGGCCGAGAGCGCGGCCGGCATCGCCGGTGCCGCCGAGCGCGAGCTCGCCGACATGACCCGCCAGCTGGAGCGCGCGCAGCGCCGCACCACCGAGCTGCGCGAGGAGGCCGACCGCCTGGCCGCGCGGGCCGCCCGCGAGCGGGCCGAGCTGGGCATTGAGGACGAGGCCCCGGCCGCCGAGGCGGGCGACGAGGCCGCTGCGGAGACCCCGGCCACCGAGGTGCCGGCTCCGGCCGCCGCGCCGCAGGCCGAGGAGCGCACGACTTCGTACCGCGAGGCGCGCACCGAGCGTCCGGCCTTCAACCGCGACCGTGACGACCGTGGTGGCCGTTCCGGTGGCTTCAACCGTGACCGTGACGACCGTGGTGGCCGTTCCTTCGGTGACCGTGACGACCGTGGTGGCCGCTCGGGTGGCTTCAACCGCGACCGCGATGACCGTGGTGGCCGTTCCGGTGGCTTCAACCGTGACCGTGACGACCGTGGCGGCCGTTCCTTCGGTGACCGTGACGACCGTGGCGGCGCCCGCTCGGGCGGTTTCAACCGTGACCGTGACGACCGTGGTGGCCGTTCCTTCGGTGACCGTGACGACCGTGGCGGCGCCCGCTCGGGCGGTTTCAACCGTGACCGTGACGACCGCGGCGGCCGTTCCTTCGGCGACCGTCCGGCCCGCACCGGTGGTGGCTTCGACCGCGACCGTTCCGGTGGCTTCAACCGTGACCGCGACGACCGCGGCGGCCGCTCCTTCGGCGACCGTCCGGCCCGCACCTTCGGTGACCGCCCGTCCTTCGGCCGGGACCGTGACGAGCGCGGCGGCAGCAACAACCGTCCGTTCGCGCGTCGTGACGACCACCGCTCCGGCGGCCGTCCGCAGGCCTCCGGTGGTGGCTTCGGCCGTGACCGCGACGACCGTGGCGGCGCCCGCTCGGGCGGCTTCGACCGCGACCGTTCCGGTGGCTTCAACCGCGACGACCGCAAGCCGCGCTGGAAGAACTGACGCCGTACGGCCGGTGGTTGACCACCGGCAGCTGAACAGCTGAACACACACGACGGGCCCGCTCCATGCACTGGAGCGGGCCCGTCGCGTTCCCCCGATATCCCCCGGGTACCTCCCCCGGTACCCCTCGCGCCCCCGAGGTGTTGTTCTGCGGCTGAGAATAACCTGTGGCGCGGCCCGGCGGAAGTCCCGTAGCGTCCCGGACATGAGCAGCAGACTGCATGACGTGGCCCGGGTGAACGAGGAGATCGCCGAGCGGGGGAGCTACCGGGCGGCCGGTGGCGAACTCGTCACGGTGGGGGAGCAGTTGGCGGCCGCCAGGGCCGGCACGGTGTCGTACGCGCCGCCGGCGCTGGACGCGCTGCTGCGGGGCGGGGGCCCGGGGCCCGGGCCGGGTCGGCCCGGTGGGCCCGTCGGGGCGGTGGAGGTGACGGCCGAAGGCAGCATCGAGGCCGCCCGGCGCCTGGTCGAGGGCGGGGCTGGCCCGGTCGGGGTGCTCAACTTCGCCTCCGCGCGCAACCCCGGCGGCGGCTACCTGCGCGGCGCCCGCGCCCAGGAGGAGGACCTGTGCCGCAGCGCGCTGCTCTACACCTGCCTGCTGGAGGCGCCGGACTACTACGAGGCGCACCGTGCCTCCACCGACCTCCGGTACAGCCACCGGGTGATCGTCTCGCCCGACGTACCGGTGATCCGCGGCCGGGGCGGCGACCTGCTGGCGCGGCCGTACCCGGTCACCTTCCTGACCTCGCCCGCACCCAACGCGGGCCAGCTGGAACGGCGCTCGGCCGACGTGGACGTCCGGGGCGTGCTCGCCGAGCGGGCCGTCCGGGTGCTCGCGGCGGCGGCCCGGCACGAGGTCCGCACGCTGGTGCTCGGGGCCTGGGGCTGCGGGGTGTTCCGCAACGACCCGGCCCAGGTCGCCGAGGCCTTCGAGGGCGCGCTCTCCCGGTACGGGGCGGCCTTCGAACAGGTGGTGTTCGCGGTCTGGGACCGCTCACCGGTCTCGGCGAACCGGGCCGCGTTCGAGGCGCGGTTCGGCGGGGCGGCGCAGCCCGGCGCGGCGGTGCGCTGAGGCCGCCGCCGGGTGCCGCCGGGTGCCGCCGGTGAGGCCGCCGAGGCCGGTGAGCGGGCCGATGCACGGCTCGCGCCGGGTGCCGCTACCGCTTGCGGGCGGCCAGCGCCGTCGCGGCCGTCGAGGCCGCCGCGACCACACCGGTGACGGCGAAGACCGACGGCCAGGCGCCGATCTTCTTCGCCAGCGGATGCGAGCCGCCGAACGCCGCCACGTACAGGCCGGTCAGCGCCGCCGCGGTGGCCGCGCCCGAGCTGCGGTGCCACTGCGCGGCCGCCCCGGCACCGGCCACCGCCAGCACCGCGCCGCCCAGTTCGCGCCGGCCGCTCCAGCGGGCGACGCCGTAACCGCCCACCAGGCCGCTCGCCGCGGTCAGCGCGGCGGGCGCGGCGGCCGAGAGCACGTTGGGGACCTTCGCCATCGTCGACTCCACTCGTAGAGGTTGTCCCGACTTCCTGTTCCGGCTTCCGACCATAGCCCGCCCGCCCCGCGCCCGTCCGGGCCTCCCCGCCGTCGGGCCCCGCCGCTTTCGGGCCTCCCTCGGGCCCGTTACCGGAACGCCGGTTCGGCGGGCTGCGCCGGCACCGTGCGGGCCAGCCGCTGCGCGGCCTCCGCCGGGGGCAGCACCCGTTCCAGCCGCAGGTCCCCCGGGACCTCCTGGAGGAGCCGCCCGGCGGACCAACTGCGCTCGTACGGCGGCGGTTCCAGCACCAGGGTGCGCACGCCGTCGACCACCGGGATGTCGCTGGGCGTCCCCTCGTTCCACGGCCACGAGCCGTCCGGGGCGACCAGGTTGAACGCGCCGGTCGCGACCACCCGGCGGTCGTCCGGGACCGAGGTACGGGCCAGCGCCACCACCTCCGGGTCCGGCCGGGTGCCCGGCAGGTGGCCGCCGCCGATCAGCACCTCGGCGAGCAGGGTGTGCAGTTGGAAGGTGTCGCCCAGCCCGTCCATGCGCAGCAGGTAGCCGGTGCCGGTGGGGCGGTCCAGCACCAGCAGCGGCTCGTCGTCGAGGACCAGCGCCAGGTGCGCCAGGCCCTTGAAGTCGTGCCGCCCGCCGTCGTACCGCTCGAACAGCTCCAGCAGCACGTCCGTCACGCCCGAGGTGCGCGCCTCGCGGCGCACCGGCGGGTGCGCGTACACGGCCCAGGCGGCCCGCTGCCACAGGTGCAGCGTCCACCAGCCGACCACGGCCAGGTGCGCGTGCCACGCGTCCAGGTGTGCCGGATCCGCGACCCGGTCGTGCGCCTCGACCGGGTCGTCGCCCTCAGGGTCCGGCAGCGGTCCGCCGCCGGTCTGCGCCCACCGCCGCGTCAGCCGCTGCGTGCCGGTCAGCGCCCCGCGCAGGCCTGCCAGCACCGGGCCCGCGCAGCCGACCGGGTCGGCGCCGTTCTCCACGCAGGCGCCCACGACCATCGCCAGGTGCGCCCGGGGGAACGGCGGGGCGCCCGGCAGCAGCGCGGCCAGCCGGGGGCCGGCTGCGGCGGCCTCGGCCGGACCGGCCGACCCGAACAGCCCGCCCACCAGCGCCAGGGCGGGGCCGAAGCGGTCGTCGTCCCCGGCGGCGGCCACCGCCTCCAGCCCGACCACCGCCTCCAGGAGGGTGGGCTGCTGACGGTGCGGCGCATCATGGTCGGAAGACACCGCCGCAGCATAGGCGGCGCTGCGGGCGGGCCCGGTGGCGGGTGCCGGGTCGGCTGCCGGGCCGCGGCCTTCGCGCCGCACCGCCCCCGACCCCGCCGTCCACCAGGGGGAGGACACCGGCCCGCCCGCCCAGTGGTGGTGCTTCGAAGGCCAGGAACAGGTGCGTCCCCGGGCCGGTCAGGCCGACAGGTTGGCGCGCAGGGCGGTCAGCTCCTCGTCGGTGACGCCGTGGGCACGGAGGTAGGCGGGGAGGGAGGAGTGCCGGGTGTGGATCCAGCCCAGGGCGGAGGCGAGGAGTTCGGCGGTGACGGGGCGGGAGACGCGTTCGGTGCCGGTCTCGTCGACGTAGGGGGTGGGGCCTCGGTCGAGGCCGAGGCCGACGTTGGAGAGCAGGAAGTCGGCGGTGACGTCGGCCTCCGAGGCGCCGAGCAGGGACTGCAGGACGGCGATGGTCAGGCCGGTGCGGTCCTTGCCGACGGCGCAGTGCACGAGGGCGGGCAGCGCGCCGGGGGCGGCGAGGCGGCGGACGACGGCGGCGAGGGACGGGCCGGCGGTCCGGGCCATGAAGGGGTAGAGCGCCGCCTGGTCCTCGGGCCAGGGCTGGTCGACGTCCTCGCGGTTGGCGGGCAGGGTCGGCAGGTTGAGGGCCTCGTGGTCGAGGCCGTGCCGCAGGTCGGGCCAGACCTCCAGCTCGACCGGACTGCGCAGGTCGAGGACGGTGCGCAGGCCGAGGGCCTTGAGGCGCCGGGCGCCCTCGTCGGTGAGGGTGTGGAAGGAGCCGGAGCGGTAGAGCACGCCCCGCCGCAGGGCGCCGATCCCGCCCGCGTCACGGAAGTTGCGCACACCGGGGATGTCGATGAAGGCGTCGGTCATGGCCCCACGGTACGGGCGGCGGGCGGGCCGGCGGAAGGAAACCGGAGGGAACCTTTCAGCGCCCGCCGGAGACGTCCAGGAACGCGTTGGTGGTGTACGAGGCGGCGGGGGAGAGCAGGAAGAGGATCGCCTCGGCGACCTCCTCCGCCCGTCCGCCGCGCCGCATCGGCAGTCCGGGGGCGACCCGGTCGACCCGGCCGGGCTCGCCGCCGAGGGCGTGGATGTCGGTGTGGATCAGGCCGGGGCGGACGGCGTTGACCCGGATCCCCTCGGCGGCGACCTCCAGGGCGAGGCCGCGGGTCATCGAGTCGACGGCGCCCTTGGCGGCCGCGTAGTCGACGTACTCGTTGGGCGAGCCGATCCGCGAGGCGGCCGAGGACACGTTGACGATGGCACCGCCGCGGCCGCCGTGCCGGGTGGACATCCGGCGGACGGCCTGGGCCGCGCACAGGAACGGGCCGGTGATGTTGGCGGCCCAGATCCGGTTCAGCCGGTCCTCGTCGATGTCCTCCAGCCGGCACTGCTTCTCCAGCGTGCCGGCGTTGTTCACCAGGCCGGTGAGCAGCCCGAGTTCGGCGTCCACGGTGGTGAACAGCCGCTCCACCTCGGCGGTGCGGGTGACGTCGGCCCGGACGGCGAGTGCGGTGCCGCCCTCGGCCCGGACGGCGTCCACCACGGCGGTGGCCGAGGCCTCGTCCGTGCGGTAGTTGACGCAGACCCGGTAGCCGCGCCGGGCCGCGAGCAGGGCGGTGGCGGCGCCGATGCCGCGGCCGGCGCCGGTGACGATCAGGACGCCGTCGTCGGGGATGGTGGTCGACATGGTCGGTACGCTACCCGGCGGACCGGCCGGGGTGGGCCCCGGCGCGGAAATCGTTCGCCCGGAGCGGCCCGGACCGGCGAGGATGCGGTAGCGGCGCCGCCATCACCCTCACCGCCGGCACCGTCCTGCCAGCCTGCCAGCCTGCCGGTCGAGAGGAGACCGACGATGCCCGACGCACCCGCACCCGCCGTCCCCGGCACCGTCCTGCTCGCCGGCGTGGTCGGCTCCACCGCGTACGGCTTCGCCCACGCCGGCTCCGACGTCGACCGGCTCGGCCTGTACGCCGCCCCCACCGAGGAGCTGCACGGTCTGCACCGCCCGGCCGAGTCGCACGTCACCACCGGGCCCGACGTCACCCTGCACGAGGCCGCCAAGTGGTGCCGTCTGGCGCTGTCCTGCAACCCGACCGCCTCCGAGCTCGTCTGGCTGCCGGACGACCTGTACGAGATCCGCACTCCGCTCGGTGCCGAACTGGTCGAGATCCGCTCGAGTTTCCTCAGCGAATCGGCCGTCCGGAAGGCCTATCTCGGTTACGCAGAGCAGCAGTTCCGCAAACTGCTGACCCGCGACACCACCGACCCGGTCACCCGCGGCCGGGCCGCCAAGCACGCCCGGCACCTGGTCCGGCTGGTCGCGCAGGCCGTCCGGCTGCACGAGACCGGCCACAACCTGGTCCGCCTCGCCGACCCCGGACACGTCCGCGACCTCGGCGAACGCATCGCCGACCGCCCCGCCGTCGCCGAGTCCCTGCTCGCCGACGCCGCCGATCGCCTGGCCCGCCCCGGCGTCCTCCCCGTCGCCCCGGACCCGCGCCCCGCCGAATCCTGGCTCCGCCGCGTCCGCGCCGCCCACTACGCTCCGCCCCCCGCCCCCGGCGCGCCCGCGCAATCCGCTGGCGGAGCCCTGCGCCCCACCGGGTAGGATCACGGTGGCCCTCCCCAACCGGGACGAGGGCCACGGGCCACTAGCTCAATTGGCAGAGCTGCGGACTTTTAATCCGTAGGTTCAGGGTTCGAGCCCCTGGTGGCCCACCGAACCGAGGCCAGGTCAGAAACCCTCTGACCTGGCCTTTTGCATGTCCGCGACCGGTGAACGCACTGCGGCACCCCGGCTGGTCGAGTAGCCGGGGTGCCGCGGTGTGGTGTGGGTCGTGGGCGGGTCAGCCCGCGGCGCGGATCGGGGCGCCGGTCTGGTGGAGGTGGGTGAGGATCTCGCGGTACGAGCGGAAGAGGCCGGTCTCGTAGTAGGCGATCTCCTTCTCGGCGCAGAAGTCGCGGGTGAGGACGGCGGCGCGGCGCAGGGCCGGGGTGGGCATGCTGGGGAAGAGGTGGTGCTCGACCTGGTAGTTGAGGCCGCCCATCAGGGCGTCGATGAAGTAGCCGCCGCGGACGTTGCGGGAGGTGAGGACCTGGCGGCGGAGGAAGTCGAGCCGCATGCCGGGCGTCACCATCAGCATGCCCTTGTGGTTGGGGGCGAAGACGCAGCCCAAGTAGACGCCGAGCAGCGCCTGGTGGACGGCGAGGAAGGCGAAGGCCTTGCCGACCGGGAGGGCGGCGAAGACCAGCCCGAGGTAGGCGGCGAAGTGGGCGACCAGCAGGAAGCCCTCCAGGTACGGGCGCTTCATGATCGGGCTGCGCAGCGCGCGGAAGCTGTTGTAGCTGAGGTTGAGGCCTTCGAGCAGGAGCAGCGGGAAGAAGAGGAACGCCTGGCGGCGGCCGATGAAGCGGGCGATTCCGCTGGCCCTCCTGGCCTGGTCCTGGGACCAGACGACGAGGTCGGGGGAGACGTCCGGGTCCCGCTCCTCGTGGTTGGGGTTGGCGTGGTGGCGGGTGTGCTTGTTCATCCACCAGCCGTAGCTCATGCCCATCAGGAGGTTGGCGACGATGCGGCCGCCGATCTCGCCGGCGCGGCGCCCGGTGAACACCTGGCGGTGCGCCAGGTCGTGGGCCATCAGTCCGAGTTGGGCGAAGACGATGGACATCGCGGCGGCCAGGCCGAGTTGGAGCCAGGTGTCGCCGAGGGCGAACATGGCCCACCAGCCGCCGAGGAACGCGGCGAGGACGAGGCCCGCGCGGACGGTGTAGTAGACCGGGCGTCGGTCGAGCAGGGCCTCGGCGCTGATCCGGCCGAGCAGTTGGGCGAAGTCGCTCCCGCCGGTTCCGGGCGGGGCGGTGTCCGGTGGTCCGGCGGGCGGCTGCGGCCGGGTTTTCGCGGTCGGCGTCCCCGCGGTATCGGTGGTCATGGTGCTGAGTCTGGTCTAGCGAACGGGCCTTGAGAAACGGGGGCATCCCCCTGGGGCGGGGTGAGGATAACCCCCGGACCGTCCCGGGCGGCGGCGGACGTGCGGCGCGTGGTGCCGGATGGTGCCGCTGGGGCGGGGAGAGGTGGCGTAGGTCACGTCGTAATCGGCTGGTTTCGGGCGTTCTGTGGCGAGCTTGCGCCGTGGTGGCCGGGGTTGGTGGTGGACCGGAGGTCGGTGACCGCGTCGGGCCTAAATATGATCGGAAGCCACGTTCATCGGTTTGTACCGATGTTCGTATGTGCAACCTGGGAACGGTCCCGACCGTCTCCCTGTGTGCGGTGCGCCAGATCGTCCGGGGCGTCGCTTCCGTCGGTGAAAGGTACGCGCATGTCAGGTCAGTGGGGCGAGGGCCCGGCTCGGGGGGAGAACGCACCCGGCGCGCTCACGACGGGGAGCGATGGGTCCGTGCCGCCGCCGCGTACCGGCGGCCGGGCGGAGGCCCGACGCGCCGCCCAGGGCAAGGGCGCTGGCCGCGCTGGCAAGGACGGCGGCAAGGACGCGGGCAAGGACGGCGGTCGGGGCGCGGGCAAGGACGGCGGCAGGCCTGAGGCGGCGGCGGCCGGCGGCGGCCGGGCGGCGGCGCGCAACAGCCGCAAGCCCAAGAAGAACGTGAAGAAGATCGTCGCCTGGTCGGCGGCCGGCGTGCTGGTGCTGATCGCGGGCGCCGGCGGGGCGATCTACTTCAAGCTGAACGCCAACATCAAGTCCTTCGACGGCGACGCGATAGCCACCGACCGCCCGCCGGAGGCGCAGGCCGACGCGGACGGCAACAAGCCGGTCAACGTCCTGCTGATCGGCTCGGACAGCCGCGGCGGCAACAACTCGGACCTCGGCGGCGGCGAGGACGGCGGCGCCCGCTCGGACACCACGATCCTGCTGCACGTCTACGCCGACCACAAGCACGCCGTGGGCATCTCGATCCCGCGCAACGCGAAGGTCCCGATCCCGCCCTGCAAGCTGCCCAACGGCAAGTGGACCAAGGGGGCGTCCAGCGACCTGTTCAACGCGGCCTTCTCGGTCGGCGGCAGCGACGGCGGCAACCCGGCCTGCGCCCAGAACACGGTGGAGAAGCTCACCGGGATCCGGGTCGACCACACCATCGTGGTCGACTTCAACGGCTTCTCCGCGATGACCAAGGCCGTGAACGGTGTCGACGTCTGCCTGCCGAAGGCCATCTACGAGGGCGACGTCAACCCCAACCTGCACAGGAAGGGCGACCTCGTCCTGCCGCAGGGCAAGCAGACCGTGCAGGGCCAGCAGGCGCTGGACTACGTGCGCCTGCGGCACGGCATCGGCGACGGCTCCGACATCGGCCGGATGAAGCGCCAGCAGGCCTTCCTCAGCTCGCTCGCGAGCAAGGTCAAGAAGGACGGGCTGAGCCCCACCAACCTGCTGCCGCTGGCCGACGCCGCGACCAAGTCGCTGGTGGTCGACCCGGGGCTGGCCTCCGCGGACAAGCTGCTCTCCTTCGGGCTGTCGCTCAAGAACATCGACATGCACGACCTCAAGTTCGTGACGGCGCCCTGGCGTTACCGCACCCAGGACAAGGACCTCGACCTGGTCCAGCCGGACGCCAACAAGCTCTGGGAGACCCTCAAGGCCGACCAGACCATCGACGGGCAGAACGCCACCGGCCAGCAGCCGGATGCCGCCGCCAGCCCGAGCGCACCGGCCGCGTCGCAGTCGGCCGGGCCCAGCGCGCCCGCCGCGCCGGCCGCGGACGCCGGCAACTCGTCGATCAAGGTGGCGGTCTACAACGGGACGACCGAGAACGGCCTGGCCGGCAAGGCGACCGCGCAGCTGAAGGCCGCCAAGTTCGTCGCCACCACGGCGGGCCAGGCGGCGAGCACCAAGTACAAGACCACCATGATCGAGTACGGCTCCGGGCAGAAGGCGAACGCCGACAAGGTCGCCGCGCTGTTCCCGGGCGCCAGCGTCGAGGCCGGCAACTCGGCGGGCGTGACCCTGATCGTCGGCAAGGACTTCTCGGCGGCCAACGGCGGCGGCGCCACCGGCCCGGCCGCCGGGGCGGGCGGCGCGGCCGCGAACGGCACCCCGGCGCCCCCGGCGCCGCTGCCGACCACCGTCACCAACGACGCCCGCTCGGCGGACGACGACATCTGCGCGAACACCACCTACGGCAGCGGCGGCTGACCGCACCCGAGCCGTGGGGGCTGACCGCACCCGAGCCGTGGGGACGACCCCCGGGCCCGCGCCGGCCCGGGCGCGCGGGCCCCGGGGGGTTGGCAGTGGGGGCGGGGGA
>NZ_JBHWIR010000015.1:0-8660 GCF_042731835.1 Kitasatospora sp. NPDC059817
GAGACCGCCAAGCCCTACCGCTGGACCTACGAGGGCACCCCACTCAAAGCAGCCTGATCAACACCCCTCCACGAACTTCCGCGGAGCAGCACTAGTATTACGTGGTAGTGGTAATACGTGCTACTTCGGAGGTGGGAGATGCGGCTCAACAGCAAGGGGCAGGTCACGATCCCTGCGGATCTTCGCGAGAAGTGCGGCCTGCGTCCCGGGGACGAGGTGGACGTCATCGAGGAGGACGGCGTCCTGCGGATAGTGCGTCGGGCAGGCCACACCACCAGAGGGCAGCGGGCGGCCCGCCGGATGAGGGGAAGTGCCGAGGGCGGCATGTCCACTGACGAGATCATGGAGCTGTTGCGTGGCGAGTAGCCGGTTGAGGCTGGTCGGTCCGGGCCGGGCGCGGCCGGTGACGCTGGTGGACTCCTGCGTGCTGCTGGATCTGATGACGGACGACGAGACCTGGGCCGATTGGTCGGAGGCCGCGCTGTCCAAGGCCCAGGACGAGGGCGAAGTGGTGATCAACCCGATCGTCTACGCGGAGGTCTCGGTGGCATACGCCGCGATCGAGGACCTTGACGCCGTCCTTCCGGCCGAGGACTTCGGGCGGGAGCCGCTCCCCTACGAGGCGGGGTTCCTGGCCGGCAAGGCATTTCTGCTGTACCGCAAGCGCGGCGGGCAGAAGACCGCACCGTTGCCGGACTTCTACATCGGTGCGCATGCGGCGGTGCGCGGCTACCGGTTGTTGACCCGTGATGCCACGCGCTACCGCACGTACTTCCCGACCATCGAGTTGATCTGCCCCTAGTCGGGCTGCGACTGGCCGACTGAGGCTGCCGCGCGAACCGCGCGGGCTTGACTGTCTGCATTGTGCAGGTATCGGCGCTAGAATGCAGATATGACAGCGCTCACCATCCGGGACGTCCCGGACGACCAGATCCAGACCCTGAAGGTCCGCGCCGCCCAGGCCGGCCAGTCGCTGCAGGCGTTCATGCAGGACCTGATTGCCAGGGAGGCGTCCAGGCCCACGATGGCGGAGATGATGGCGCGGCTGGACCGCGAGACCACCGCCCGCGTCAGTGCCGCCGACGTCGTCGCGGCCATCGACGAGGGGCGAGCCGGGCGTTGATCGTCATCGACTGTTCCGCCTTGGTCCTGGTCCTCACGGCGCACGGCCCGGACGGGGAACTCGTCCGGGGCCGGGTGGCCGCGGCGGGGGACGTCTACGCCCCCACCCTCCTGGACTACGAGATCCAGTCGGCCCTTCTCGGCATGCAGCGGGGCGGCAAGCTGACCGAGCGGGAAGTGGAACGAGCGGTCGCCGCCTACCGGATGCTTCCCATCGCCAAGCGGGAGACGCTGGCGTTCTGGGACAGGGTGAAGAAGCTGCATGCCAACCTCAGCGCCTACGACGCCCAGTACGTCGCCCTGGCGGAAGCCCTCGGCGTACCGCTGATCACCAGTGACGCGAGGATCATGCGCAGCGGCGCGGCGAAGTGCGACATCGAGGTCTTCGCCTCGATCGGCCCGTAGGGCGTGTCTGACAATTCGCGTCGGGGCTCCCGGGGCAGCGTCCCGGCGGGGTGGGGCGGGGCGGGGCGGTGCGGGGCGGTGCGGGTCAGGCGAGGGCGGGGGCGGGTTCGAGGAGGCCGGTGGCGCGGTCGGCGGTGAGGATGCCGAGGATGTAGCCGTCGTCGTCGACGACGGGCCAGACCGCCATGCGTTTGATCCGCATCGTGATCGCGGCCAGGGCCAGGCCCAGGGCCGGCCAGGCGAACGGGCCGCGCTGGTGCACGGTGGCGCCGATCGAGGTCCGCTCGGTGGTCCGGGGGTGCTCCAGGAAGGTGTGGAGCCCGGTGCGGGTGACCAGCCCCTCGCACCGGCCGTCGTGGTCGCGGACGAGCAGGTACTCGACGTGGGCGCCGCGCAGGATGTCGTTGGCCTGGTCGACGGTGCTGTCGTCGGCTATCTGGTACTCGCAGGGCTCCATCGCGTCGGCGACCGTGAGGCCGTGACCGGTGCGTGCCGCCTGCGGGGCGTGAGTGGTCACGGTGGTCACCGCTTCCCGTCCCCGGGTGCCCGGCCGGAACGGCTCGGACGACCCTTCACCCAGAACGAAGCCGGAACGGGTACCGGGATGCGGAATGCCCTGGATGTCTTCGAGCGTACTCCCGTGACGGGAGGCCCGTCGGAGGGTGCCGCGGAGTACCGTTGGGAGACAACCGAGGACATTCCGTATACCGGTACCGGCGCTGGTGTCGCCCTAGGTCATGACAGGTCCCTGCGGACCGGACGGGCGGCTTCTGATGCTGCCGATCCCCCTCCCTGTTCCCGCTACCCCCGGGCCGTGGTCCGTGCCCGGTGTCCCGCTGCTGCCACGTCTGGTGCTGGAGCCGACGATGTCGCGGGGCGGGGTCTTCGACGGCGCCTGGTGGCCGCGTTCGAACCGGGTGCTGGCCGAACTGCCGGACTTGGTCACCGCGCTCGGCGCCCACCTGGGGCGCATCATCCGGGTGGGCCTCGACACCTCGGCCTGGGACGGCGTGCCCCGGTCCGTCGTGGTGAACGGCCTCCTGATCAGGGTCAACTGGCTCACCAGCAGCCACGCGACCATCAGCGTCACCCGCGGCTTCCAGGACCACTTCCTCCTCCTGGTGGTGCCGCCCCGTACCGACCCGGAGAAGGCCTCCACGGCGATGGCGGGGGCGTCCGCGACCGGGAACCACACCCCGGCGGCCGAACTGCTGACCTCCTGACGGCTGTTGCCCACCGGAACCCGGTGAACCGAGCCGGAAGACGACGGTCTGCACCCGGGGGGAACCGGCTCCCCCGTGCGGGGGAGCAGCGGCACACCACCGGACGTCGTACCGGGGTATGACGGTTGATCCGGCCCCGTGGTGTGACGACCGCCCGGTCGGTGTCACGGGAGGGTGAGGCCAACAGCCGAACGAGGGTGAGGAGCCCGAAGATGTCCGCGATCCGCCGTCAGACCAGCACCGCCGCCCGGGCCTTCCTGGCGTTGCCGGCCGGGGTGGTGGGGGCGGCGCTGGTGCTCGCCGGCCGGCCCGGTCGGGCCGCGCGGTGGCAGGCGTGGGTGTCCGGGGGCCGGGGCTGGACCGGTGGCCGGGTGCTGGGGCGGGCGGCGCTCGGGTTGCCGTTGGACGCGGCGGCGTTCCTGCTGGTGGGGTACTCGCTCTTCAACTCGGTGCGGAACTTCGGGTACCCGGTCTGGTACCTGGACACGGACTACCACCAGGCCTGGGGCGGCCCGACCATGGCCGGGGTGTGGGCGGTGCACGCGGCCGGCTGGGGGCTCTGCCTGTACGTGCTGCTGCGCTGGCCGGTGGGGTGGCTCGCGCGCGGCCAGCGGGCGCTGGGCGAGCGGCTGCTGGGCGGACGGCCGCCGGTGTCCGGTGTTCAGGTGACGTCGTCGGGGCTGGTGAAGGCGGGGCTGGTGTAGCCGGGGGCGGTGAAGTCGGGGGCCGGGGTGGGGACGGTCCCGGGGCTGGTGAAGTCGGGCGAGGTGTAGTCGGCGGTGGGGACGGGACCCGGGCTGGAGAAGTCGGGTGAGGTGTACCCCGGGCTGGTGAAGTCGGGGGCGCCGGCGGGGACAGCGGGCAGGTGGGTGTGCAGGTAGGGGAGCAGGCCGCGGTCGCGCAGCGCGGTGCGCCATTCGCGGCGGGCGTCGGCGAGTTCGGCGGCGAGTTCGGGGTCGGTGCCGGCCGGGGCGGCGGCGCCGCCGTCGCGTATGGCGGTGAGGACGAGTCCGATGATGCCGATGGCCATCGCGGCGACTCCGGCGGCGAGGGCGACCCAGCCGGCGGTGACGAGGCTGCGGGCGAGGGTGAGGTCGGGGTTGGCGGCGCGCAGCAGGTAGCCGATGAGCAGCAGGACCAGGGCGGCGGTCCAGGCGAGGACCGGGGTGAGCACGGTGAGGACGGGGAAGAGCCCGGCGCCGCCGTTGGCGGAGCGCAGTTGGGTGAGCAGTCCGGGGGCGATGGGTTCGGCGCCCGGGGGCGGCGGGGGTGTGGTGCGCAGGGTCTCGCGCAGCCGGGTGTAGTGCGCGTACTCGGTGGCGGCCGCGGCGGCGATGGCGTCGGCGTCGCGCAGGGCGCGGATGCGCAGCTGGTCGGTGGTGAGCGCGCCGGGTGCGCGCAGGGCGGTGAGGACGGTGCGGTCGCGCAGGGCTTCGGCGAGGAGGCGCTCGTATTCCGGGCGGTCCTCGGCGAGCAGCGGCGGGGGGTTGGACATGGGGACCCCGTTCATGCGCACCCCGGTTCGCTCCGCCCCAGGGGCCGCGGGACCCTCAGGGGCGCCGAAACGGGCGCGGAGGCGGGCCGCCGGACGGGCGGCCGGGTGTGGTGTGCCTCATGGTAGGGGCGGGCGCGGCCGTGCTGACAGTCGGTTTCCGGAATTTCGCGCCCCGGCCCGCGCGCGTGCGGCGGCCCGGGCGCCGGGAACGCCCGTTCGACCGGCCCCGGTCCGCGGGCCTCAGTTGACGGGGAGTCGGGCGACGAGCAGGCGCCCTTCCATGGTGACGCCGCCGTCCATGGCCACCGCGAGGTCGTCGGCGTAGACGTAGGGGCCGGGGATGTGCGGCGGCTGGCCGTCGTCGGCGTGCACCGCGCCGGTGAGGTACGGGATGGGGCTGTGCCCGTGCACGATGCGGGTACCGCCGTAGGTGTCGAGGAGTTCGTGGACGGCCGTCGGGCCGGCGTCGCCGCGGAAGGCGAAGCGCTTGGTGAAGCGGCGGAAGCAGTCCCACCACTCGTCGACGCCCTCGTCGGCGAGCAGGCTGTGGACGGCGTCGTTGACGTCGGGGATGGACTCGCCGTACTCCAGGTACGCGGTGGTGTCGGAGTGCAGCAGCAGGTGGCCGTCCTCCAGCGCGATGGCGGGCAGCCGGGAGAGCCAGCTGATGTGGTGGCCCTCCAGGCGGTCCAGGTCGTGCTGCTGGCCGCCGTTGAGCCGCCAGGCGGCGAGGAAGGAGGCGGTGCCGGCGGTGGACTGGACGGGTTCGTCGCCGTACCGGGCGGCGCCGAGGAAGAGCAGTTCGTGATTGCCCATCAGGGCGCGGCAGTAGCCGCCGGCGGCGGCGGCTTCGGCGGCGAGCTGCATCACGAGGTCGATGACGCCGATGCCGTCGGGGCCGCGGTCGGTGAAGTCGCCGAGGAACCAGATCCGGGAGCGGCCGGCGGACCAGTGGCCTTCGGCGTCGATCAGGCCCTGGTGGCGCAGCTCGGCGCGCAGTTCCTCCAGGTAGCCGTGCACGTCGCCGACGACGTAGAGCGGGCCGGGGGGCTCGCCGGGGCCGGGGGCGGGGTACGGGTAGCTGGGCGCGGAGGGGTCGGGCAGCGGCGGGCCGAGTTCGATGGTCGGCGGGTCGTCGCGGCCGGGGGCCTGGTGGGCGGGGGCCTGGTGGCCGGGGGACTGCTGGTCGGGCAGGGTCGGCTCGTAGCCGGGGTGGTCCTGGTGGGAACCGGGGTGGTCCTGGTGGAAGACCGGGGCGTTCTCCGGGGCGTGCACGGTGTGGTCCTGCCCGTCGGCGGGCCAGTGCTGCTCCAGGTAGCGGGCTCCGCCGTAGCCGCTGTAGGTCTCCGCTTCGTACGGCGTGCCGGGGTAGCCGGTGGCGGGCTCCGGTTCGTAGTAGGTGCCGTACGGCAGCACGTCGAGGTCCGGCTGGTGGCGGGGGCCTGAGTCGGGGTGTTCAGGCCCGGGGAAGCGGTCCTCGGGTGTCATTCGCCCATCATAGGAAGACCACTCTCCCGGCGTCGTCACCTGGTGGGTATCCAATCCTCCGGAGCGTCAGCCGGGCCGTCCCGCAAGGTCCGTTTTGTCCCGGCTCGGTATGGTCTAGACCTCGCCCGGGGGCCGGGGAGGGCTGACGGTGGTGCGCGGGCTCCGGCGCAGGGAGGACGCGCGGACGATCAGCTCGGTCGGCATCAGGGTGCCCGGTGGCGGGCCGGTGCCGGCGGTGCGGAAGCGCGGCGGGAAGAGCCGGGCGATGTCGACGCCCGTCCCGGAGTCGACGCCCTCGATGGCGTCGATGAGCAGGTTGACCACGGTGGTGCCGATCCGGCGGGGCTTGAGGGAGAGCGTGGTGATCGGCGGTTCGGTGGTGGCGTAGACGTCGCTCTCGCTGCAGCAGACCAGCAGCAGGTCGTCGGGGACCCGCAGGCCGTAGCGGCGGGCGGCGGCGAGCAGGTCGGTGCCGTTGGGGTCGAACAGGCCGTAGACGGCGTCGGGCCGGTCGGGGCGGGCGAGCAGCCGGTCGGCGGCGACGGCGCCGGCGGCCGGGTCGTGCGCGGGGTAGGCCTCGTAGACCGGTTCCTGGCCGACCTTGGCGCACCAGCCGAGGTAGGCCTCGGTGGAGAGCCGGGTGTAGGTGTCGGTGCTGGTGCCGGTGAGCAGGCCGATGCGGCGGGCGCCGGCCTCGGAGAGGTGGTCGAGGATGCCGAGCACGGCGGCCTCGTGGTCGTTGTCGACCCAGGCGGTGACCGGGCAGTTGCCGGGCTTGCCGTCGCTGACGACCGGGACGCCGGACCGGTACAGCTCGCTGACCAGGGGGTCCTGGTCGGGCGGGTCGATCACCACGGTGCCGTCCAGGGCGATGTTGCCCCAGACGTCGTGGCGGGAGGAGGCGGGCAGCACCACCAGCGCGTAGCCGCGGCCGAGGGCGGCGCTGGTGGCGGCCCGGGCCATCTCGGCGAAGTACGCGAACTCCGTGAAGGTGAACGGCTCTTCGCCGTAGGTCGTGACGGTCAGCCCGATCAGGCCGGACCGTCCGGTGCGCAGGGTGCGGGCGGCCGCGGAGGGCCGGTAGCCGAGGCGTTCGGCGACCTCGCGCACCCGGCTGCGGGTCTCGTCGGGCAGGCGGCCCTTTCCGTTCAGCGCGTCGGAGACGGTGGTGATCGACACTCCGGCGGCTGCTGCCACATCCCGGATGCCGGCCCGCTCCAGACGCCGTGAGGTGGTGGGACGCCGACCGCTCTGGTTGGCTGCTGCTGTCATGGCGGACCGATCGTATGGCTCCTGACAAGGGTCTGTGACCGGCGCATCGGGAGCCCTCGGAGATACGTTTCTCCAAGAGTGAGCCGGGGTGCGCTCCTTCGATACCCGCACGAAACCAGCCGTCTTACCTCTGACATGTGCCAAAGGAACCCGGCAGAATGGCTGATCTGCGCCTGTCACCCGACCGGGCATCTCACCCCTACGGGTGAGCGCGGTCGGTATCGTTCAAGGCACCCGACCGGGGTGCCCCGGACGCGTTCCGAGATCCCGGGCACGGTGGCGATCCCACAGGTGGCGGGGGCGACCGCACCGGAGAACACGCGCCGAACACGCGCCGAACACGCGCCGAACGCGCGCGGACAGCATCGAGAAGGAGTAGGACCGTGACGAGTACGTCAGCGCAGGGCCCGCGGCTGCGGCCGACCCTGGACGGCATCCCCACCTACAAGCCCGGCAAGCCGGCCGGCGCCGACGCGTACAAGCTGTCCTCCAACGAGAACCCGTACGACCCGCTGCCCGGCGTGCTGGAGGCGGCGGTCGCGGCGGCCGGCTCGCTCAACCGCTACCCCGACATGGCCGTCGGCGAGCTCAGCGAGGTGCTGGCCGAGCGCTTCGGCGTGCCCGTCGAGCACATCGCCACCGGCACCGGCTCGGTCGGCGTCGCCCAGTCGCTGATCCTCGCCACCGCGGGCCCCGGTGACGAGGTGGTCTTCGCCTGGCGCTCCTTCGAGGCGTACCCGATCATCACCCAGGTCGCCGGCGCGACCCCCGTCCCGGTGCCGATCACCGAGGCCGGCGACCACGACCTGGACGCGATGCTCGCCGCGATCACCCCGAAGACCCGGCTGGTGTTCGTCTGCAACCCCAACAACCCCACCGGCAACGTGATCCACCGCGCCGAGCTGGAGCGCTTCCTGGACGCCGTCCCGTCCGACGTCCTGGTGGTCGTCGACGAGGCGTACATCGAGTTCATCCGCGACCCCGAGGTGCCCAACGGCATCGACCTCTACCGGGACCGCCCCAACGTCTGCGTGCTGCGCACCTTCTCCAAGGCGTACGGCCTCGCGGGCATGCGGGTCGGCTTCGCGATCGCGCACGAGCCGGTGGCCAACGCGCTGCGCAAGACCGCCGTCCCGTTCGGCGTCAGCCAGCTCGCCCAGAACGCCGCCGTCGCCTCGGTGCGCGCCGAGCAGGCGCTGCTGGAGCGGGTGGACGCGCTGGTCGAGGAGCGCACCCGGGTGGTGGCCGCGCTGCGCGCCCAGGGCTGGGAGATCCCGGACTCGCAGGCCAACTTCGTCTGGCTGGGCCTCGGCGAGCGCTCGCAGGAGTTCGCCGTCGCGTGCGCCGAGGCCGGGGTGATCGTCCGGCCGTTCCCGGAGGGCGTCCGGATCTCGATCGGCGAGACCGAGGGCAACTCGATCTTCCTCTCGGTGGCGGAGGCGTTCCGCAAGACGCTCTGACCGGCTGTTTCGCGGGTTCCGTAGATTTCGCAGGCTCCTTCGTAGGTTCCGTGGCGGGGGGGGCCCCCGGGGGGGGTGGGGGGGCCCCACCCGCCCGGGGCCGCCGCCCCCGCCCGGCGCGCCCCCCCCCCCCCGCCCCCGCCCCCCGCCCCACCCGCCGCGGTGGTCGACGCCGTCGACGCCACCGTGCTGAAC
>NZ_JBHWIR010000015.1:8670-23574 GCF_042731835.1 Kitasatospora sp. NPDC059817
CGCTCCGACGGGGTTTGTGGGGGTTCCGTTATTTACCCCCGCACCTTGGGTGGTCCCCGGGGGGGGGGCCCCCGGTGCGGGGGGGCCCCCCTGCGGCGTTTCCGGCGCTACGGGCCGGCCGCGACGCCGCGCTGCCGGATGGCTGGAGATCATCGGAACTCACTGGGAGCCCGCTGGGAGTTCGGCCAACGACGGCCCACGGCACGGCCAAGGCGCCCGCGCGAACCGGGCGGTGTGACCGGAATGCCCGGATCCGCCCGGTCAGTCTTCTCCCAGCCCGCGCCCAGGGCTCCGCAAGAGCGCCCAGGAAAGCTGTCCGGCATGAAGGTGCTCCCGCGACGGCGAGGCGTCGTCCTCGTCAACTCCGCGCTCGGCGTGGCGCTCCTGGGCGGTGCCGCCCTGGTGTACGCCACAGTGAACAGCGGCACCAGTGCCGCCGCCGGCAAGACCCAGATCCGCACGGCGACCGTGGCCAAGGGAACGGTCCTGGCCACCGTGTCCGGAACCGGCACCCTGGTCTCACCGACCGACGCGGCCCAGGACTTCGCGACCGGCGGCCGGCTCACCTCGGTCAAGGTCGTGGTGGGGGACGCCGTCAAGAAGGGCCAGGTGCTCGCCACCGTCGACACCACGGCCGCCCAGCAGCAGGTGGACGCCGCCCAGGCGTCCCTCACCACGGCCAACGCCAACCTCACCAAGGCGCAGGCCGGTGTCACCACCACGACCACCCAGCCGTTGCCGGGTGCGACCTCCGGCGCCGGCGGCAACGGCGGCGGTGGTGGGGAACGCGGAGCGGGCGCGAACAGCACGCCCGCTCCGCAGACCACCACCATCACCACCACCAAGGTCGACGACGCGGCCGTCGCCCAGGCCCAGCAGCAGGTCGCCACCGCGCAGACCACCCTCGCCAACGCCCAGGCGGCGCTGACCGGCACCACCTTGACCGCCTCGGTGGACGGGACGGTCGCGTCCGTCTCGGCGAAGGTCGGCGACACTGTGGGCGCGAGCTCCGGTGGCTCGTCCGGCTCCTCCGGTTCCGCCGGGTCGGCCGGGTCGACCGGCAAGTCGTCCACCGGCGGCACCGCTTCGGGCGGCGCGCCGAGCGGCTTCATCGTGCTGACCAACCCGACCGGGATGCAGGTCACCGCCAACTTCTCCGAACTGGACTCGCTCAAGCTCAAGAAGGGCGAGGCGGCCACCGTCACCCTGAACGCGCAGTCCGACACCAAGCTCAACGCCAGTGTCCTGTCCGTCAGTTCGCTGCCCAGCAGTGGCGGCGGCAGCGCCGGCTCGACGGCCGTCCAGTACGCCGCCACGCTCCAGCTCAGCGGCGACACCAGCGCGCTGCGCACCGGCCTCAGCGCCACCGTCCAGGTGATCACCGGCGAGGCGGACAGCGCGCTGTCACTGCCCACCTCCGCGCTCTCCGGCACCGGCACCAGCCGCACCGCGACCGTGGTGCACCCGGACGGCTCCAGCGAGCGGGTCAGCGTCGGGGTCGGCGTCGAGGGCGACAGCACGGTGCAGGTGGTCTCCGGGCTGAAGGAGGGCGACAAGGTCGAACTCCCCACCACCAGCGGCGGCAACGGCTTCCCGAACGCCTCCTTCCCGGGGGTCGGCGGCGGCCAGGGCCGTGGCGGTCAGGGCGGCGGCGCAGGCCTGGCGGGCGTCGGCGGCGGTGGCGGCGGTGCCGCAGGCGGCGGGGCCGGCCGGGGCGGTAAGGGCTGAGCATGCGTCACGTCATCGACAAGCGCGTCCCGGCGGCGCCCCCGCCCGTCATCCAGCTGCGCCGGATCACCAAGGCGTACGGGCACGGCGACGCCGTCGTGCACGCGCTGCACGGCCCGGAGGACCCGGACACCGGCGGCCCGCTCGGCGTCAGCCTGAACATCCACCAGGGCGACTACGTCGCGGTGATGGGCAGCTCCGGCTCCGGCAAGTCCACCATGATGAACATCCTCGGCTGCCTGGACGTCCCGACCGCCGGCCGCTACCTGCTGGACGGCATCGACGTCGGCCACCTCGACGAGGGGCAGCTCGCGCTGGTCCGCAACCGCAAGATCGGCTTCGTCTTCCAGTCCTTCAACCTGATCCCGCGCACCACCGCGCTCGCCCAGGTCGAGCTGCCGCTCGCCTACGCGGGCGTCCGGGCCTCGGAACGGCGCCGCCGGGCCCTGGCCGCGCTCTCCCTGGTCGGCCTAGCCGAGCGCGCCGGGCACCGGCCCAACCAGCTCTCCGGCGGCCAGCAGCAGCGCGTCGCAGTCGCCCGGGCACTGGTCACCGCACCCGCGATGCTGCTCGCCGACGAGCCCACCGGCAACCTGGACAGCCGCTCCACCGAGGAGGTCCTCGACCTCGTCGACGCGCTCAACGCCACCGGCCGCACCGTCGTCCTGATCACCCACGAGGACGAAGTCGCGCGGCACGCCAAGCGGGTGCTCCGGCTGGTCGACGGCCGGATCGTCAGCGACGTCCGGCAGGCCCCGGTGGACGGGCCGCCGCCGCTGCTGCGCGAGCTGGGGGTGCCGGCGTGATCCTCTGGCAGATGCTCCGCTTCGCGGTCGGCGGCCTGGCCGCCAACAAGGTGCGCTCGGCGCTCACCATGCTCGGGGTGCTGATCGGCGTCGCCTCGGTGATCCTGCTGCTGGCCGTCGGCAACGGCTCGTCGGTCGCGGTGAAGGAGTCGATCACCTCGCTCGGCACCAACTCGCTGACGGTCAGCTCCGGTTCGGCCAGCGGCGGCGCCCGTGCCACCTCCTCGGTGAAGAAGCTGACGGTCGCCGACGCCAAGGCACTGGCCGCCGACACCGACTCGACCGCGATCAAGTCGGTCGCCCCCGTGGTCACCACCAGCGGGACGGCGCTGTACGGGGACATCTCGTACAGCCCCGGCTCGATCGTCGGCACCTACCCGGCGTACTTCGAGACCGCCAACCAGAAGGTCGCGCACGGCGAGTACTTCACCGACGACGACGTGCTCGGCTCGCGCAAGGTCGCGGTGCTCGGCGCCACGACGGCCAAGCAGCTGTTCGACACCGTGGACCCGGTCGGCAAGAAGATCGTCCTCGGCGGCACCCCGTTCACCGTGGTCGGCGTGCTCCAGGCCAAGGGCGGCAGCGGCTTCACCGACCCGGACGACGTGGTGATCGCCCCGCTGCCGACCGTGCAGAACGCCTTCACCGGCTTCGGGTCGGTCAACCAGATCCTGGTGCAGGCCGGTTCGGCCGACAGCACGACCGCGGCCCAGGCCGAGATCACCCGGGTGCTGCTCGGCACCCACGCCATCGCCGACCCGACCAAGGCCGACTTCCGGATCACCAGCCAGTCCTCGCTGCTCACGGCGAGGGAGAGCACCACCAAGACCTTCACCGTGCTGCTCGGCGCGGTGGCGGCGATCTCGCTGCTCGTCGGCGGGATCGGGATCACCAACATCATGCTGGTGACGGTCACCGAGCGGACCAGGGAGATCGGCATCCGCAAGGCGCTCGGCGCCCCGCGCGCGGTGATCCTCGGGCAGTTCCTCACCGAATCGACCCTGCTCTCGGTGCTCGGCGCCGGGCTCGGGGTGGCCGCCGGGATCGCCGGCTCGCACTTCAGCATCGTCGGCATCAAACCGGTGGTGATCCCCGAATCCGTGATCGGCGCGTTCGGCATCGCCGTCGCCATCGGGCTGTTCTTCGGCAGCTACCCCGCCAACCGGGCCGCCTCGCTGCGGCCGATCGACGCCCTCCGGCACGAGTAGGACTCCCATGAGCAACGAGATCGCCACGGTCAGCAGCAGCACGCCGGCCGAGCAGGTCGCCCTGCTCGCCACCCCGCCGGACGCCCGCGACGTCACCGCCGAGCTCGCCGCCCCGCCGCGCCGCAAGCTGCCCTGGCTCAGCCTGGTGCTGGCGGGGGGCGTCATCGCCAGCGGGGCCTTCGCGGGCGGGGTCTGGTACCAGCAGAACCACGGGACGAACGGCGGCGCCTCGCACGCGACGGCTTCCGCCGCCGGGCAGCAGCGGGCGGCCGGGGCGGGTGGTGGTGGCGGAGGCGGGTACGGGCAGAGCGGGTCCCGCCGGGGTGGGCAGGGTGGTGCCCAGGGTTCCGGCCAGGGCGCTGGGCAGGGCGGCCAGGGCGGGTTCACCCGGGGCACGGTCAAGGCCGTCGACGGCACCACCGTCTACCTGACCGACGCCAACGGCAACACCGTCAAGGTCACCACCGGCGACGCGACGAAGGTCCAGCTCAACAAGGAGGGCAAGGTCACCGACCTCCAGCCCGGCCAGAGCGTGACCGTCGTCGGCACCCCCGATGCCAACGGCGGCTACGCGGCCAGCCAGCTCGTCGAGGGCGCGGCGGGCGGCGCGGGCGGCGCGGGCGGTTTCGGCGGTGGAGGTGCTCCCAAGAACCCGTCCGGGGGCTGACCCCGTAGCTCCCGGACGCCGCGAGGCCCTCGCCCAATCCCTGGGGTGAGGGCCTTCGCGTGTGTTCAGCGCCGGTTGTTGCGGTCGTCGCGGTCGTCGGGGCGCGGAATTCTGAGGGGAACGGCTCCGACGAAGAAGTCCATCACCCCCACGCCTCGTCCCGTTCCACGTCGCGGAGGAGGTGGAGGAGGTTGAGCAGAGTGCTCACGGGCGCGTTGCCGAAGTCGACGAGGATGCGGCCGTCGAGGGTGGTCTCGTGGGGGAAGGCGGAGCCCCAGAGGAGACCGTAGGAGCGTCCGCGCTGGTGCACCTCGCCGAGCAGGGCGACGATCTGGGGCTGGGTGTAGTCGCGCATCCGGGGGTCGTCCGGTGCGACGGGTTCGCGGGCGGCGCTCACGCGGCGAAGTCCAGCTCGTACCAGACCGTTTTGCCGCGCTCCTGGGAGTCCACGCCCCAGCGGTGCGTGAGCCCCTCGATGAGCTGGAGCCCCCGGCCGGTCGTGGCCAGGGCGGGGAGCTGGCGTCGTTCGGGGAAGACGTCGCTCTCGTCCGAGACGGAGACCCGGAGGGTGCCGTCGAGGAGGGAGAGGAGGACGACGGGGGAGGCGGTCTTACCGTGCCGCCACGCGTTGACGACCAGTTCGGCCAGGGCGAGTTCAGCGAAGAAGATGGTCTCGGCGTCCCACCCGGAGCGGGTCAGGGCGTCCCGCAGGGACTGCCGGGCGAGCGCGAGCGAGGGGGTGTTGAGGGTGCACACGGGAACCTCCGCGAGGCTGCTGGTGTGGGGAATGCCTTCGAGCAGGCATTGTTGACGATCAGTCTGATCGCTTGGTGGTGACGATAGCGCAGGCCGCCACAGATTTGTGGCGGCCTGCGAGAAGTTCCCTCTAACGTGGCTGCGCCCCTGAGGCAGACTGGTCCCACGAGCTGCAGAGAGGACCCCATGGCCCTTCGATCGAACCCAACTCTCCGCCAACGGCGGCTGGGTGCCGAGCTGCGCAGGATGCGGGAGCAGGCCGGCCTCGGCGGCAGTCAGCTCGCCCGCGCGCTGGGTATCAATCCTGCCCATGTGACGCAGATGGAGAGCGGGAAGACCGGCATCAGTGTCGAACGCCTGCGTACGATCGCCGCGCTGTGCATGTGCGTCAACGAGCCGTTGATCGATGCGCTGGCGGACATCATCTCGGGCCGTGACAAGGGAGGCTGGTGGGAGGAGTACCGCGGACGCCTCTCGCAGGACTTCCTTGAGGTCGCCGAGATCGAAGGTCACGCACGAGGGCTCTCGGTCTACACCATGGCCTTCATCCATGGGCTGCTTCAGACCAACGCTTACGCCTCGGCCGTCTTTGCTCGCTCCTATCCGCCTCTTCCGGCGCACGAGGTCGATCTGAGAGCAGCCTTTCGCTTGCGGCGTCAGCACATCATCCGATCCGAAGCGACCCCATTCGCCGCTTACATCCATGAAGCGGCGCTACGCATGCAGTTCAGCGGAGCAAGGGCCCAGGCCGAGCAACTCGGCGCCCTGCTCGAAGCCTCCGAGCAGCCCAACATCTCGATTCGAGTCGTCCTGTTCGACGTCGATATGATCCCGCTCCCCAACGAGAACTTCACGTACGTCGAGGGTCCGGTTCAGGAGCTCGACACAGTTCAGGCGGACTCGGGTGTCGGCAATCTACTCTTCGACGCGCCGGCCCATACAGCCCGATTTCGGTCACTGCTCGCCAGGATCGGTTCGTCTGCCCTCTCGGAAGAGGAGTCCCGAGAGTTTATTCGATCCATCAAGAAGGACATGGAAAGTAAATATGCATAACTCTACTTGGCAGAAGTCAAGTTACTCAGGTTCGAACGCCGACTGCGTTGAGGTCCGTGCGGTTGCCGGGGCGATTGAACTCCGGGAGTCCGACGAGGGCGAGGTCATCGTCCGCACCACCGCCCTCAAGTTCGCTTCGTTCCTCCAGGGGGCGAAGGCGGGCGAGTTCGACCACCTCACCGCCGACGTCTGAGCGAACCGATCCGGCGGCCCCTTGCTGCTCGCAAGGGGCCGCCGGTGTAACTGCTGTCAGTGCTGCTGGTCGGGCTGGTTGGTGGCCGGGGCGCCCGTGCCGGTGCCGGTGTTGTTCGGGTCGGTCTTGGGGGCCGGGTCGGGGATGTCGGCCATCGGCAGGGACTGCTTGGGCGTGCCGCGCAGGGCCTGGTTCATGGCGTCGCGCCAGATCGGGCCGGGGCCGTCCGCGCCGAACACCTCGGTGCGGTACTTCCCGTTGATGGTGAGGTTGCGCATCTCGACACCGCCGTTGGGACCGCCGAGCCAGACGGCCGTGGCGAGCTGCGGGGTGTAGCCGTTGAACCAGGCGGCCCGCTTGCGGTCCGAGGTGCCGGTCTTGCCGGCGATCTGGCGGTTGTCGTCGAGGTTGAGCGCCGCGCCGGTGCCCTTGTTCTCGGTCACGCCGTTCAGGACGGTGTTCATCGCCCGCGCCGTGTCATCGGAGAACGCCTTCTCGCACTGGCCGGCCGGGACGGGGACGTCCTTGCCGTCCACGGTGGTGATCTTGTTGATGGCGATCGGGGCGCAGTGCTTGCCCTGGGCGGCGAAGGTCGCGTAGATGTTGGCCATGGTCAGCGGGCTCATCTCCTCCACTCCCAGGGCCATCGCGGGGACCTCCTCCAGCGGCTTGCCGCTGGCCTTGCTGGTGACGCCCAGCTTGTTGGCCATCTGCTTGACCGCGCAGAGGCCGATCTCCTGCTCCATCTGCACGAAGTAGGTGTTGACCGAGAGGGCCATCGCCTGCTTCAGCTGGTAGGGGCCCTTCTCGCTGGCGGACTCGTTGGGCACCACCGCCTTGGGCCGTCCCTGGTTCTTCCAGGTGCCCTCGCACGTCTTCATCGTGGGGTATTCCATCGAGTTCGGGGCCGAGTACTCCTGGGTCGCCGGCAGGCCCGCCTCCAGGGCCGCGGCCGCGACGACCGGCTTGAACGTGGAGCCGGGCTGGAAGCCGTTGCCGCCGCCCATCGCCGCGTCGACGTTGAGGTTGACGACGGTCTGGTTCTTGTTGGCGTCCAGGCCGTACGGGCGAGTCTGGGCCATGGCGAGGATCTTGCCGGTGCCGGGTTCGACCATGGTGGCGGCGGCCGAGACGCTGTCCGTGACCTTCACGTTGGCGGTCACCGCGTTCTGGGCGGCGGCCTGCTTGTCCGGGTCCAGCGTGGTGTAGATGTTGAGGCCGCCGGTGTCCCAGAACTTCTTGCGGTCGGCGGCGCTCTGGCCGAACGCCGGGTCCTGCTTGACCACGTGCCGGACGTAGTCGCAGAAGAAGCCCATGCCGCCCTGGGCGGTGGCGGTGATGCAACCGTTCTGCGGATCCTTGAAGTTGAGACCCAGCGGGGCGGCCTTGGCCTCCTTGGCCTGGTCCGCGGTGATGTGCTTGTTCTCCAGCATCTTGTCGATGACCGTGTCCCGGCGCTTCTGCGCGGCCACCGGGTGCAGCTTCGGGTCGTACTGGGACGGGTTCTGCACCAGCCCGGCCAGCATGGCGGCCTCGGCGATGGTCAGGTCCTTGTTGCTCTTGCTGAAGTAGCGCTGGGAGGCGGCCTCCACGCCGTAGGCGCCGTTCCCGTAGTACGTGATGTTGAGGTAGTTGGTGAGGATCTGGTCCTTCGACAGGTCCTCCTCCAGCTTGATCGCGACCTTGAGCTCCTGGATCTTGCGACCCAGGGTCTTGCGCTGCGCCTCCAGCACCGCGGCCTGATCCTCGCCCGCCTTCTCGACGTTGACGTTCTTCACGTACTGCTGGGTCAGCGTCGAGGCACCCTGCGAGGCGGTGCCGCTCTCGGCGTTCTTGCCGATCGCCCGGAGCACGCCCTTGAGGTCGACGGCGCCGTGCTCGTAGAAGCGGGCGTCCTCGATGTCCACCTGGGCCTGCCGCATGAACGGCGACATCTGCTCAGGGGCGAGGACGGTGCGGTCACGCTCGTACACCTTGGCGATCAGGCCGCCCTTGGCATCGAAGATCTGCGTCGCCTGGGTGAGCGGCGGAGTCTTGAAGTCACTCGGGATGTCTTCGAAGCCCTCCGCCGTGCCCTTGGCAGTCAGCCCGAAACCGCCGGCGGCGGGCAGGGCGAGGCCCGCCAGCAGCACACCGGACACCACGCTCGCCGCCAGGAAGATCGCACCGAAGCGGGCCAGCCGAAGCGGCGCCTTGCGGGGCGGGGGGAGAGCCGCGCTGTCGGAGGAATTCCATATCGGAGGGAGATTCGATTCCATCCAGGAATGCTAGCCCTCGAAGCTCACGGGTCGAACGATTTTTCGCACTCGGCTGTCACGGCTGTGCAACAGATGCCGGAATTCGACTTCAATACATCAAGTCGCATACGCACCAAATCAATGCAATAAGAAACTCAGGCCACCCGCAACCAATTCAGCTCCCCCTCGGTGGCACGACCACGGACCACGCCTGCCCGCCTACCGCGCCCTCCCCCTCTCGCAGCCCCGACACCACTTAGATGCCGCGAGCGGCCCAAAAGGTTGCCTACGCCCGGGAGCCTCGACGCCGACCTGCGCGACCTGCCCCCGCCCGGCCCCACCGGCAGCGCCCCGACGCGCCCCACCCCCTCCCACACCCAGCCGCTGACGGCGCGCCACGGCACTGTCCGAGTCCCCTCAGCGGCGGGGTTATGGGGGGCCGCCGAACATTGCCGCCCGCCCCCCCCCCCCCGCCCCCCCGCCGGGCGCCCCCCCACCCCCCCCCCCCCGAAGCCGCCTCCCCCTCGTGCCGAGTTGGTCGTCACTGACCCTCGCGACGTTGAGGTCTATGTCCGAAAGTTCGACGGGTTCGTGGGCGCGGCCTTGTCCGGTGACGAGATGCGCAGCCTGATCGAAAGCATCAAGGACGAGTTCTTGGGGGAACAGGAAATCGTCTTCTAGCACGCCTCACTGCCCTATATATGTTGGTGCTCGCCCGTCACGGGTCAGGCGGCGGCCCCAGCGTACGAGTCATGCCTCGGATTCATCTGACAAATACCGGAGTTGGTGGCGTGGCCCAGGTGCAGGACCACCCCGACGGCTCGTCGACCGTCGCCGTCAGCGGCCCCCGGGACCTGTGGCAGGCCATCGAGGCCGCGCACCGAACCTGGCTCGACCGCAACCGGCCCCGTCGGGAGTGGTTCACCGTGGAGGCGGGGCCTGAGGGGCAGTCCGTGGGCTACACGGGGCCGGACGGATCTTCGATCCAGTGGAAGCTCTGAGGAGGGTCACTTCGGCTTCACCAGGGCGATGTCGGAGACCGGGCCGAGGTGGGTGAGCTTGTCGGGGTTGGAGACCGAGTGGACGGCCTGGATGGTGCCGTCGGCGATGTCGAGTTCCAGCATGCCGGCGATGCGGCCCTCGGTGTCATAAAAGGCGGCGCCGGGACGGCCGTTGACGGTGGCGGGTGTCAGTGTGACGCCGAGTTTGCGGTTGCGGCGGAGGCCGCCTATGAGGAGTTGGGCGACGCGGCGTAGGCCGGTGAGGGTCTTGCCGAGGGCGCGGGCCTTGCCGCCGCCGTCGCCGTGGAAGGCGACGTCGGGGGAGAGGAGTTGGAGCAGGGCGTCCAGGTCGCCGCCTTCGGTGGCTTCGAAGAATCTGCGGGCGAGTTCGTCGGCCTCCGCCTTGCGCGCCCGGGTGTCGACGGCCTGGGCCGAGGGGGTGAGGCGCTTGCGGGCGCGGGTGAGGATCTGGCGGCAGTTGGCCTCGGACTTGCCGACGGCGTCCGCGATCTCGGGGTAGCCGTATCCGAAGGCCTCGCGGAGCATGAACACCGCCCGCTCGGTGGGGGAGAGGGCTTCCAGCAGGACGAGGAACGCCATCGACAACGCGTCGGCCAGCTCGGCGTGTTCGGCGGGCCCCGCGCGGTCGGCGGTCACCACGACGGGTTCGGGCAGCCACTCGCCCACGTACGTCTCCCGGCGGACCCTCGCCGACGTCAGGTGGTTGATGCCCAGTCTGGTCACCGACGTGGTCAGGTACGCCTTGAGGTTGGTGATCGTGGTCCCGGCCCGGTCGGCCCGGGTCAGGCCGAGGAGGGCGTCCTGGACGATGTCCTCGGCGTCGCCGACGGAGCCCGTCATCCCGTAGGCGACGGAGAACAGCAGCGGTCGGTAGCCGGCCGCATCCGTCGCAACTGCCGATTCCGCCATGGAGCTCCTCCCCCGGTTGGCCGAGCAGGGTATCCGCAGGCTACCCAACGGCGCGGCGAAGATGGTGATGCAGGTCACATCCACGCCTGTCACGACTCGCCGGGGTGCCCTGTCTCAGAGGGCACCAGCGGACGACGACAAGGGAGCACACGATGGAAGCCCGACTGAACCCCTTCGCCAGCCAGACCATGTCCAAGGTCCTCAAGCACCTCATCGCGGCCAACAAGGCGATCGTGGACTCGGCTCTGCCGTTCGCGACGCAGGAGATGGTGAAGCTGCGCGCCAGCCAGATCAACGGCTGCGGCTACTGCGTCGACATGCACTTCAAGGACGCCGTGCACGGCGGGGAGGAGGCGACCCGCCTCAACCTGGTCGCGGCCTGGCGGGAGGCGACGGTGTTCACGGACGCCGAGCGTGCCGCCCTGGAGCTGGCGGAGCAGGGCACCCGCCTGGCCGATGCAGCGGGCGGGGTCACGGACGAGGCCTGGGCGAACGCCGCGAAGTACTACGACGAGGAGCAGCTCGCGGCCCTGGTGGCCCTCATCGCGATCATCAACGCCTTCAACCGCGGCAACGTGATCACCCGGATGCCCGCCGGCGGCTACCGGCCCGGTCAGCACGCCTGACCGGATCCCCTTCCGCGGCCGGGGAGTTGTCTCCCCGGCCGCAGGCGTCGGGCTCTCGGCCGTCGGGTTCTCGGCCGTCGGCGCTTGCGGGGCGTTACCGTCCGTGCGCATACCACCCAGCCTGTGCTGGGGGCCTTGTGCTTAAAAAACCGACCGATAAGGTGTTAATCCAACATTCATCGATGCCGCATAGCCTCCGGGGGCTAGCCTCATGCCGAATGCCATCGTCCGACCAGGAGGCGAAAGCCCCGTGCAAGGCACAGTCACCACACCAGGCGGGTCCGCGGTGGCCGGCGGCCCTGGCGAGGCCTTCCTCCTCGTCGTCGACGACGAACCCAACATCCGCGAGCTGCTCGCCGCCTCGCTGCGCTTCTCCGGTTTCCGGGTCGCCTCCGCCGCCAGCGGCACCGAGGCCCTCGACCTGATAGCCGTCGAACGCCCCGACCTCGTCGTCCTCGACGTGATGCTCCCGGACCTCGACGGCTTCACCGTCGTCGAGAAGCTGCGCGAGCGGACCAACCGCGGCCAGATCGCCGGGCCCGTGCACGGCCACCCCGGCGACCACCTCCCGGTGCTCTTCCTCACCGCCAAGGACGGCGTCGGCGACAAGGTCCAGGGCCTCGCCGCGGGCGCCGACGACTACGTCACCAAGCCGTTCAGCCTGGAGGAGCTGATCGCCCGGATCCGCGCCATCCTGCGCCGCTCCGGCGGGCCCGCCGAGGACGGCCGGCTCATCGTCGCCGACCTCAGCCTCGACCCGGTCGCCCACGAGGTCACCCGGGCCGGCACCCCCGTCGCGCTCTCCCCGACCGAGTTCAAGCTGCTGCACTACCTGATGGCCAACGTCGGCCGGGTGGTCTCCAAGGCGCAGATCCTCGACCACGTCTGGGCCTACGACTTCGGCGGCGACCTCTCCATCGTCGAGTCGTACATCTCCTACCTGCGCCGCAAGCTCGACTCCGGCCCGGCCCACGGCCCCAAGCTGATCCACACCGTGCGCGGCATCGGCTACGCGCTGCGCCGCCCCCCGCAGGGCTGACCGGTCCGCTTCGTGTCCGCCCGGCTCTCCGCCCGGCTGTCGGTGTTCCGGCGGCCGTTCTCCCGGCTGCCCCTGCCCCGGCGGCCGTTCTCCCGGCTGCCAAAGCTGTCGGGGCTGTCAAAGTTGTCAAGGCTGTCCCGGCTGTCCCTGCGCGCCCGGCTGCTGGTGCTCGCGCTGGTGCTGGTCACCACCGGGCTGGTGGTCAGCGACGCCGTCGTCCTCGGCACCGTCCGGGTGCAGCTGGTCGACCAACTCGACGAGCAGCTCCAGCGGTACGGGCTGCCGCTGTCCCACAAGGGCCCGGTCCGGGTCGGCACCCCGGAGGCCGGGCGCCCCGCCGTCACCGGCAAGCGCAGCACCCTGCCCAGCCAGTACCTGGTCCAGTACCTCTCCTCGGACGGCAAGGTGCAGGCCGTCATGCGCCAGCCCGTCTCCGACAGCGACCCGGCGCCCCAACTGGCCGGCCTCGACCCGACCCGCACCGAGCCCGACGTCCCCTTCGACCTGCCCGACCAGCGCGGCCACTACAACTGGCGGGTGCTCGTGCTGCCGATCCAGGCCCCCCGGGCCCCGGCCGCCGCCAGCCCCAGCGACTACGCCTCGCCCGCCGTCACCGCGACCTACGTCATGGTGGCCGTCTCCCGCTCGGACATCGACGCCACCGTCGGCAAGCTGCGCAGCTCCTTCCTCGCGATCGGCGGCGCCGTCCTGGTGCTGATTGCCGCGCTCGGGTTCTTCGCCGTCCGGGCCGGGCTGCGGCCACTGCGCCGGATCGAGGCCGGCGCCGCCCGGATCGCCGACGGCGAACTCTCCCACCGGATGCCGGAACTCTCCCCCGGCACCGAGGTCGGGCGGCTCTCCATCGCGCTCAACGGCATGCTCACCCAGATCGAGGCCGCCTTCGCCGCCCGCGCCGAATCCGAGGCCCGGATGCGGCGGTTCGTCGCCGACGCCTCGCACGAACTGCGCACCCCGCTCGCCGGGATCCGCGGCTTCACCGAGCTCTACCGGATGGGCGCACTGCCCACCGACGGGGACGTCAAACGGACCATGACCCGGATCGAGAGCGAGGCCGTCCGGATGGGCGCCCTGGTCGAGGACCTGCTGGTGCTCGCCCGGCTCGACGAGGAACGCCCGCTCGACCTCGCCCCGATGGACCTGCGCACCCTCGCCGCGGACGCGCTGCACGACCTCACCGCCCTCGACCCGACCCGGCCCGTCTCCCTCACCGGCCCGTCCGGCACCGGAGCCCCCGGCGCGGCCCCCGTCCTCGGCGACGAGGCCCGGCTGCGGCAGGTGGTCACCAACCTGGTCGGCAACGCGGTCAAGCACACCCCGCCCGGCACCCCGGTGCGGATCGGGGTCGGCGGCGCGGGCGGCGTCTGCCTGCTGGAGGTCGCCGACGCCGGGCCGGGGCTCACCGACGGCCAGGCCCAGCGGGTCTTCGACCGCTTCTACCGGGTCGACGCCTCCCGCAGCCGGCACGGCGGCGGCGGCGCCGGACTCGGCCTCGCCATCGCCACCGCGCTCACCCACGCGCACGGCGGCACCCTCACCCTGGACACCGCCCCCGGCGCCGGCGCCACGTTCCGGGTCGAACTGCCCACCAACGGTGACCGGACTTCCTGACGGCATTGTCGACACGTCAATTCCCTTGCTGACCAGGCAATGGCGAGCGTTTTTCATTGCCGGAATGCGGCATGGAGCGTAAAGAATCCGTGTGCCTATGATCAACGCTGTCGGGACGTCAAGAGCGGCCCGGCACACGGCTTTTGCTTTCTTTCCGACCCGAAAGGGGTCATTGTGAAACTCCGCCGTACGCTGGTCTCGGCCGCCCTCGTCGCTGCCGTGATCTCGCCCGCAGCCATGCTCTCCGCGGCACCCGCCTTCGCGGAGTCGGCTTCGACGGCGCAGACCCGGAACGACACCGGCTCGATCGCGGAGCTGGAGAAGGCCGCCGCCGGCGCGGCCAAGGCCCACCAGGCCGCCGTCGCCGCCGAGGCCGCCGGGCAGGCCGAGACCACGGCCTTCATGAACAACCCGCAGCCCTACCTCGGCAAGCTCCAGGAGGCCCAGGCCGCCGCCAAGACGGCCGCCGCGGCCCACGAGAAGACCTACAACGAAGCCGTGGAGGCCTCGGCCGCGTACCGCTCCGCGAAGCCGGAGGAACTGGAAGCGGCCAGGGTGCGGATGCTGGCGGCGTTCGACGCCGCCAACGCCGCCACCGACGCGGACACCAAGGCCAAGGCCGCCGTGACCGCCGCCGGCACGGCGCTGGACGACGCCAAGGTCGCGGCGATGCGCAAGCTCCACGGGCTGCAGGAGGCCACCAAGACCGCGGCCGCCGCCCAGGCCACCGCGGACAAGGCCCTCGCCGACGCCAAGGCCGCCGCCGAGAAGCCGGTCGACAAGCCCGCGGACAAGCCGAGCGACAAGCCGGTCGAGCAGCCCGCCCCGGCCCCGGCGGAGCAGCCGGCCGCCGTCACCCCGATCTCGGACACCACCGCGTCGACCAGCTCCGCCAAGCCGACGGCCAAGGCGACCACGGCGAGCAGCCAGACCAAGTCGACGACCGCCGCCACGGCCAAGGCGACCACCGGTTCGACCACCGAGCTCGCCGAGACCGGTTCCAACCCGGCCACCCCGTACCTGGCGCTGGG
>NZ_JBHWIR010000015.1:23673-38223 GCF_042731835.1 Kitasatospora sp. NPDC059817
GTTCCGGCCTGGCCCTCAGCCTGGGTGCGGCGGCCCTCTACGTCTCCCGCCGCAAGCCGGCCCGCTCCTCCTCCTGATCCACCCGGTTCGCGCCCGCTCGGGAGGAGGGCGCGGACCCCACAGCACCCCGAACCGCAGGGCAGGCCCCCTCCCGGCCCGCCCTGCGGTTTCGCGTTTCCGGGCCCCGAAACGCCCCGATCGGCGGCATCGGTTATGGGTGGGTGCGGGACGGCCAGGTGAGCGCAGGGCTCAAGGTTCAGGTCGGGCCTCACCGAGGAGCGGCGCGACCGGATCCAGTTTGTCGATTCATCAATTCCCTTACTGTGCTCGAAAACGAAATGGAATGTGAAGAATCCGTACGCCTATGATCAGCTCTCGTCGTGCGGTCAAGGACCGTTCGGTGAACGGACTTTGCCTTCCATTCGTCCCGAAAGGGGTCATGTTGAACCTCCGCCGTACGCTGGTCTCGGCCGCCCTCGTCGCTGCCGTGATCTCGCCCGCAGCCATGCTCTCCGCGGTACCCGCTTTCGCGGAGTCGGTTTCGACGGCGCAGACCCAGAACGACACCGCCTCGATCGCCGCCTTGGAGAAGGCCCAGGCCGACGCGTCCGCTGCCGTTGATGCGGCCCGCATGCGGGCAGTCTCCGGGAGGGCCAACTTCGAGACCTTCAAGGCAAACCCGCAGCCGTACCTGATGTGGGTGCAGCGAGCCAAGGAAGCGGCTGAGAAGACCGCCGGGGTGGCAGCTGCTGCCAACAAGGAGGCCGAGGCGGCCGCGCTGGCGTTCGGATCCGCCAAGCCGGAGGAGCTGGACAAGGCCCGGGAGCGGATGCAGGCGGCCAGCAAGGCCGCCAACGAGGCGATCGACGCCGACCGCAAGGCCAAGGAGGCCGTGACCGTCGCCGAGAAGAAGCTGAATGACGTACTGGCTGCCGAGAATGCCAAGGTCGTCGAGGCTGAGGAGGCCGTTCCGGTGGCGATCAAGGCGTACCAGGCCGCCAACAAGGCGTACGCCGATGCGAAGGCGGTCGAATACGCCCGGCAGGAGGCCGAGCAGCGGAACGACAAGCCCACCGACAAGCCCACCGACAAGCCGGCCGAGCAGCCGGCCACCGTTGCCCAGGCAGCGGACACCACCGCGTCGACCGCGTCGACCAGCTCCACCAAGCCGACGGCCAAGGCGACCGCGGCGAGCAGCCAGGCCAAGTCGACGACCGCTGCCACGGCCAAGGCGACGACCGGTTCGACCACCGAGCTCGCCGAGACCGGTTCCAACCCGGCCACCCCGTACCTGGCGCTGGGTTCCGGCCTGGCCCTCAGCCTGGGTGCGGCGGCCCTCTACGTCTCCCGCCGCAAGCCGGCCCGCTCCTCCTCCTGATCCACCCGGTTCGCGCCCGCTCGGGAGGAGGGCGCGAACCCCACAGCACCCCGCACCGCAGGGCAGGCCCCCTCCCGGCCCGCCCTGCGGTTTCGCGTTTCCCGGCCCCGAAACGCCCCGATCGGGTGAACGGCGGGAGTTCACCCGACCGGCCCCTCGGTCGTGTGCGACGGTCCAGGTGCTCACTCACGCACCGGGAGATCGCTATGGACCCTGATCAGAGGTTGTGGAAGGCCTGGAAGGCCTGGAAGGCCATGGCCGTCCCGGAGATCGCACGCGCAGAGATCGACGAAGACAGCATCACCATCTCGGTCATCGGTGACCTCCGTCATGCAGCGGTGGGAGGTGGCCTCAGGAAGGCGCTGACGAAGCACCTGCGCGGGACGGGGTACACGGCGACGCAAGGCCGGTATGTGACCGCCGGTTTGAAGGCGATGAAACCTGACCTCGCCGTGGCGCCGGACGACACGAAGGCGACCGAACACCCTGAGGGTGTGGGGCTGTTGGCGTCCGGGATTCCCCTTGTCGCCGAGGTCGTGTGGCCCGACTGCTACGAACGCCGTGACCAGGAGTTCAAGCCGCGCGCCTACGCTTCCGCAGGCATTCCGGTGTACGTGATCATCGATGACTACGATCACGGCGGTACCGTGACCGTACTTTCCCGTCCCGACGCCGAACGTCGTGCCTACGCCTCCTCGACTCGGATCCCGTACGGCGAGGAGGCCGTGATCCCCGAGGGCCCCGCGAAGGGGTTCGTGATCGGGCCGGAGATCACCGGTGAGCGCCGTGGCTGATCCCGTGGCTGGTCCTGGGGTGTCGTTCCGGCGGGATCTGTCCGAGTGGCGGGTCGCGCTGGTCGCGTGGCGGTTGCTGGTGTTGCAGGCGGCGGATCCGGTGGTGGGGGCCGGGATGGCGGAGCACTCGACGTACCAGGCGCATCCGTGGCGGCGGGTGGAGCACACGCTGGGGAGCGGGCGGCGGCTGTTCTACCAGGACGGGGAGGCGTTGCGGCGGGAGGTCGCGCGGCTGGACCGGGCGCACAAGCGGATCCGCGGGACGGCGCCGGACGGGCGGGCGTACGACGCCGAGGACGCGGCGACCCGGGCGTGGGTGCTGCTGACGCTGTTCGAGTGCGTGGTCGCGATGCGGCGGCTGGGCGGGGACCCGTACGACGTCGGCCAACTGGAGGCGGCGTACCGGGAGTTCACCGGATCGGTGGCGGCCTTCGGGCTGCCTGAGGGCGAACTCCCAGCCAGCGCCGCCGAGTTGCCCGCGTACTTCGCCCGGGCGGCGCGCGAGCGGCTGGAGTTCACCGAGGCGACCCGCTACCTGCTGGAGGACATGCTGCGCGGGGCCCCGCGGCCGCGCCGGCTGTGGTTCCTCGGGGACGCCGGGTGGCGGGTGCTGCGGGTGGTGGTGGCGCGGGCGATCACGGCGCTGACGGTGGCGGATCTGCCGCCGGCGGTGCGGGAGCGGTTCGGGCTGGTGCGGACGCGGCGGGCCGCGCTGTTGTCCTGGCTGCTGCACCGGGGCGCCGGCGCGGTCGTCCCGCGGCTGCCGGACCGGCTGCGCTACCGCTCTCCGGAGCAGGGCGGTGCTCCGGCCCGGTGGCGTCCGCCGCGTCAGGGCCGGCGCCGGGACGCGCGCGGGTCCCGGGTGGACCGGTTCTTCCGTGAGGTGCTGGACCAGACCGGCGACGGCTTCCTCACCGTCCACGACCTGCGGGCGATGGCGCACAACGTTTGCTGGCAGCTGGAGTTGGACGAGGCCGCCGAGGCGCGGGTGTACCAGGCCTTCGACGGCTGGTGGGAGCAGCTGCGTGCGGCGATGGACGCGAACGGCGACGGCAAGGTGAGCCGGGAGGAGTTCGTGGCGGCCACCGTCGCGGGCTGCGACCGGGATCCGGCCTATCTGGAGCAGGGGCTGCTGCCCGCGCTGCGGGCCGTGTTCGCCGCCGCGGACACCGACGGCAGCGGCTTCCTGGAGGCGGACGAGTACCGGGCGGTGTTCGGCGGCCCGCGCGTCCATCCGGCCGAACTGTCGCACGGGTTCCGCCAGTTGGACGTGGACGGGGACGGCCGGATCACCGTGGAGGAGTTCCTGCACGGCTTCACCGAGTTCTTCACCGCCCGCGCCGACTCCACCCCGGGCACCCAGCTCCTCGGCCGGGCGTAGCGGGAGGGCGTAGCGGAGAAGCGAGGACGGGACCAGGGGTCGCTGGTCCCGCCAGGCGCCCGCGCCGCCGTGTCAAGCGCCGGATCGGCCAAGACCGCTCCGCCGGCTGCCCGGCCGTTCGTTGTCAGGGCCGTGGGCGGCTCCGCAGACTGTCCCCACCGCCACTGCGTTCACCACTGCACCGCCGCCGCACGGTCACGCGCGGTCACATGCGGCCACACAAGGCCACGCCCCGCTACGTACGGCTACGCACCGTTCCGAAGGTGTCAACCCCACCCCGCCTGCGATTCCTTCGTAAGGATGATGGATACTGCTCCTTGTGAACGTGTTCACGTTCACAAGCGGACAAGCTTGCGTAGTCGGGCAGCGGTCTACAGCTATAGATGAAGTTTGTCCGAAACATGCCCTTCAACAGGGCCGGTCGGTTGGAGAGAGGGCGACGTGGAGCTGGCAATCGCTCACGAGACCATCGCGCGATGGCAATTCGGCATCACCACCGTTTACCACTTCCTCTTCGTCCCGCTCACCATCAGCCTCGCCGCCATCGTGGCCGGGCTGGAGACCGCCTGGGTGAGGACGAACAAGGAGAAGTACTTCCACGCCACGAAGTTCTGGGGGAAGCTCTTCCTGATCAACATCGCGATGGGCGTGGTCACCGGCATCGTCCAGGAATTCCAGTTCGGCATGAACTGGTCCGACTACTCCCGTTTCGTCGGCGACGTCTTCGGCGCCCCGCTCGCGATGGAGGCGTTGATCGCCTTCTTCTTCGAGTCCACCTTCATCGGCCTGTGGATCTTCGGCTGGGACAAGCTGCCGAAGAAGATCCACTGCGCCTGCATGTGGATGGTCGCCCTGGGCACCGTGCTCTCCGCCTACTTCATCCTGGCGGCCAACTCCTGGATGCAGCACCCGGTCGGCTACTCGATCGACCCGGCCACCGGCAAGGCCCAGCTCACCGACATCGCCAAGGTGCTGTTCCAGAACACCACCCTCACCGTGGTGGCGCACACCCTGACCGCCGCCTTCCTCACCGGCGCGGCCTTCATGGTCGGCATCGCCTCCTTCCACCTCTGGAAGGCCAAGCGCAAGCCGGAGAACGCCGACCCCAAGAAGACCGCCGTGATGCGCACTTCGCTGCGGCTCGGCCTGGTCCTCGCCGTGGTCTTCGGCGCCGGCACCGCGCTCAGCGGCGACTCGCTCGCCAAGGTCATGTTCGAGCAGCAGCCGATGAAGATGGCCGCCGCCGAGGCCCTGTGGGACACCCAGTCGCCCGCGCCGTTCTCGATCTTCGCGGTCGGCGACGTCAGCAAGGGCCACAACTCGGTCGAGCTGGAGATCCCCGGGATACTCTCCTTCCTCGCCCACAGCGACTTCAACTCCTCCGTCCCCGGCATCAACGACACCGCGGCCGCCGAGGCCGCCAAGTACGGCGGCGACCCCAAGGACTACATCCCGAGCATCTTCGTCACCTACTGGGGCTTCCGCCTCATGATCGGTTTCGGGATGACCTCCTTCGTGGCCGGCCTGATCGGGCTCTGGACCACCCGGCGCAAGAAGTTCCTGCGCCCCGAGTTCCGCACCGGCGAGACCGAGGTGCCCCGGCTGATGCTCACCCCCGGGCGGGAGATGGGTCCGTTCCTCACCAAGTGGAGCTGGCGGATCGGCATCCTGACCATGGGATTCCCGCTGATCGCCAACAGCTTCGGCTGGATCTTCACCGAGATGGGCCGCCAGCCCTGGGCCGTCTTCGGCCTGATGACCACGGCGAGCGCGGTCTCCCCCAACGTGAGCGTCGGCACCCAGATCGGCGCCCTCACCACCTTCACCCTGCTGTACGCGATCCTCGCCGTCGTCGAGGTCCGGCTGCTGGTGAAGTACGCCAAGGCCGGCCCGGTGGTGACCGAGCAGCCCCCCGCCAAGGACCCGACGCTGCGCGGACCGTCCTCGGACGACGACGCCGACAAGCCTCTCGCCTTCGCCTACTGAGGACCACAGGGGATCTGACATGCAACTCCACGACGTCTGGTTCGTACTGATCGCGGTCCTGTGGATCGGCTACTTCTTCCTGGAGGGCTTCGACTTCGGGATCGGCATCCTCACCAAGCCGCTCGCCCGCAACACCGCCGAACGGCGCGTCCTGATCAACACCATCGGCCCGGTCTGGGACGGCAACGAGGTCTGGCTGCTGACCGCCGGCGGCGCCACCTTCGCGGCCTTCCCGGACTGGTACGCGACCCTGTTCAGCGGCTTCTACATCCCGCTGCTGATCATCCTGGTCTGCCTCATCGTGCGCGGCGTGGCCTTCGAGTACCGGGCCAAGCGCGACGACGCGCGCTGGCAGCGCAACTGGGAGGAGGCCATCTTCTGGACCTCGCTGCTCCCGGCCTTCCTGTGGGGCGTGGCCTTCGCCAACATCGTGCGCGGCGTCGACATCGACGCGCAGAAGAACTACGTCGGCACCTTCTGGGACCTGCTCAACCCGTACGCCATCCTCGGCGGCCTGGTGACGCTCAGCCTGTTCACCTTCCACGGCGCGGTGTTCGCGGCGCTCAAGACGGTCGGCGACATCCGCGACCGGGCGCGGGCCACCGCCCTGCGGGTGGGCGTGGTGGCGGCGGTGCTGGCGCTGGCCTTCCTGCTCTGGACGCAGGCCGACAACGGCAACGGCCGCAGCCTGGCCGCCCTGATCATCGCCGTGCTGGCCCTGGTCGGAGCCCTGGCGGCCAACCAACTCGGCCGCGAGGGATGGGCGTTCATCCTCTCCGGGGCGACCATCGTGGCCGCCGTCGCGATGCTCTTCCTGGCGCTCTTCCCGAACGTCATGCCCTCCACCCTCAACGACGGCTGGAGCCTGACCGTCAGCAACGCGGCCTCCTCGCCGTACACGCTGAAGCTGATGACCATCGTGGCCGCGGTGTTCACCCCGCTCGTGCTGCTCTACCAGGGCTGGACGTACTGGGTGTTCCGCAAGCGCATCGGCGTCCAGCACATCCCCGGGCACAACCCGGCCGCCGCGCTCGACCAGGCCTGACGCCGTGAAGCCGGTCGACCCCCGACTCCTCGGGTACGCCCGCACCACCCGTGCCTTCCTCGCCGGATCCGTGCTCCTCGGCGGGGCGGGCGCGGCCCTGGTGGTCGCCCAGGCGAGTCTGATCGCCGAGATCGTCGTCCGCGCCTTCCAGCGCCAGGCGACCCTCGGCGAACTGACCACGCCGCTGCTGCTGCTCGCCCTGACGGCCGTCGGGCGCGGGCTGGTCGGCTGGCTCACCGAACTCACCGCGCACCGGTCCGTCGCCCGGGTGAAGTCCACCCTGCGGCGCCGGCTGCTCGACCACGCCACCGCGCTCGGCCCGGCCTACCTGGCGGGCCGGCGCACCGGCGAACTCACCACCCTCGCCACCCGCGGCGTCGACGCGCTGGACGACTACTTCGCCCGCTACCTGCCGCAGCTGGCGCTCGCCGTCGTCGTCCCGGTGATCGTGCTGCTGCGGATCGTCGGCGCCGACTTCACCTCGGCCGCGATCATCGCCGGGACGCTCCCGCTGATCCCGCTGTTCATGGTGCTGATCGGGATGGCCACCCAGAGCCGGATGGACCGGCAGTGGGGCACCCTGGCCCGGCTCTCGCACCACTTCCTCGACGTGGTGGCCGGACTGCCCACCCTCAAGGTGTTCAACCGGGCCCGCGCCCAGGCTGCCACCATCGCCCGGATCACCGCCGACTACCGCCGCGCCACCCTGCGCACCCTGCGGATCGCCTTCATCTCCTCCTTCGCGCTGGAACTGCTCTCCACCCTGTCGGTCGCACTGGTCGCGGTCACCGTCGGCTTCCGGCTGGTGGACGGCACGCTCGACCTGGAGACCGGGCTGCTGATCCTGATCCTCGCCCCCGAGGTGTACTTCCCGATCCGCCAGGTCGGCGCGCTCTACCACTCCAGCGTGGAGGGCCTGACCGCCGCCGACGAGATCTTCCAGGTGCTGGAGACCCCGCTGCCCGCCGCCGGCACGGTGCCCGCACCCGCCCTCACCGGGGCCGTCGTCGCCGTCTCCGACCTGGTCGTACGCCACCCCGGCCGGACCGAGCCCGCCCTGGACGGCGCCGCGCTGACCCTGGGCCCGGGCACCACCACCGCCCTCACCGGCCCGAGCGGGGCCGGCAAGTCCACCCTGCTCGCCGTCCTGCTCGGCCTCGTCGCCCCGGACGCCGGCACCGTCCGGATCACCGCCGCCGACGGGCGGACCCACGACCTGGCCGCACTGGAACCGGCGAGCTGGCGGCGGCAGATCGCCTGGGTGCCGCAGCACCCGCACCTGTTCGCCGGGACGGTCGCCGACAACCTGCGGCTCTACCGCCCGGAGGCCACCGACGAGCAGCTGTGGACGGCGCTGCGGGCCGCGCACGCGCTCGACTTCGTGACCAGGCTGGACGCCCCGCTCGGCGAGGACGGCGCCGGGCTCTCCGCCGGGCAGCGCCAGCGGCTCGCGCTCGCCCGCGTCCTGCTCGCCGACGACCGGCCGCTGGTCCTCCTCGACGAGCCGACCGCCAACCTGGACGGCGCCTCCGAGGCCGCCGTCGTGGACGCCGTCCGGACGCTCGCCGAGGACCCGGCGCGCACCGTGCTGATCGTCGCCCACCGGCCGGCGCTGCTGGCCGTCGCCGACCAGCGGGTCCGGCTGGCGGGGGCGCCCGCCCCGGCCGCCGGCCCGGCTGCGGCGGTGGCCTCCGCTGCGGTCTCCGCTGCGGTCGGGCGGCCCGCGCACAGCGGGCGGCCGACGCCCGCCCCCGCCACGGCGCAGGACGAGCCCGAAGCGGCCGCCGCCACCCCGAGGCTGGCGCTGTCCGTCCTGCTCGGCGCGCTCGCCCTCGGCTGCGCCGTCGCGCTGATGGCCACCTCCGGCTACCTGATCTCCCGGGCCTCCGAGATGCCGCCGGTGCTCTACCTGATGATGGCCGTCACCTCGGTACGGGCCTTCGGCATCGGCCGCAGCGTCTTCCGCTACGCCGAACGGCTGGTCTCGCACGACGCCGTGCTGCGCACCCTCGGCACCCTGCGGGCCGCCGTCTACCGGCGGCTCACCGCGCTCGCCCCGGCCGGACTGCCCGCCTTCCGGCGCGGCGACCTGCTCTCCCGGCTGGTCGCCGACGTCGACGCGATCCAGGACCACCACCTGCGCTGGCGGCTGCCGGCCGCCGTGGCGGGCGTGGTCTCGCTGGCCGCGACGGCGGCGATGGGCGCCTTCCTGCCCGCCGCCGGGGTCGTGCTCGGGATCGGGCTGCTGCTCGCGGGCGCGGTGGTGCCCGCCCTGGCCGCCCGCTGGTCGGCCGGTGCCGAACGGCGGCAGGCCCCGGAGCGCGGGCGGCTCGCCACCACCGTCGTCGACGCCTTCACCGGCACCGCCGAACTCACCGTGGCCGGCGCGCTGCCCGGCCGGCTCGCCGCCGTCCACGGCGCCGACGCCGCGCTCACCCGGCTGGCCGCCCGCTCGGCGGCCACCACCGCGCTCGGCACCGGGCTGATCACGCTGCTCACCGGGCTGACCGTGACCGCCGCGGCGGCCGTCGGCGTCCAGGGGGTGCACGGCGGCGCGCTGGCGCCGGTCTGCCTGGCCGTGGTCGTGCTCACCCCGCTGGCCGCGTTCGAGGCCGTCACCGGGATGCCGCTGGCCGTCCAGGCGCGCCAGCGCAGCCGGGCCGCGCGGGCCCGGCTGGACGAGGTGCTGGAGGCCGAGGCCGCCGTCCCGGAGCCGGCCGCGCCCGCCGCGCTGCCCGAACAGCCGCTGCCGGTCGCCGTGCGCGGACTGACCGTCCGGCACCCCGGGCAGGCCGTGGACGCGCTCACCGGCGTCGACCTCGACCTCGCGGCCGGCCGCCGGATCGCCGTGGTCGGCCCGTCCGGCTCCGGCAAGACCACGCTGGCCCAGGCGCTGCTGCGGTTCCTGGAACCGAGCGCGGGCGCCGTCACCTTCGCCGACGGCCGCCCACCGGCTGTGGACAGCCGCGCGCTCGCGGGCGAGGACGTCCGCCGGGTGATCGGACTGTGCGCCCAGGACGCCCACGTCTTCGACAGCTCGCTGCGGGAGAACCTGCGGCTGGCCCGGCCGGGCGCCACCGAGGACGACCTGCGCGCCGCGCTCGCCGCCGCCCGGCTGCTGGACTGGACGCTGACCCTGCCCGACGGCCTGGACACCATGGTCGGCGAGCACGGCGCCCGGCTCTCCGGCGGCCAGCGGCAGCGGCTCGCACTGGCCCGGGCCCTGCTCGCCGACTTCCCGGTGCTCGTCCTGGACGAGCCCGCCGAACACCTCGACCTGCCCACCGCCGACGCGCTCACCACCGACCTGCTGGCCGCCACCGAGGGCCGTACCACCGTGCTGATCACGCACCGGCTGGCCGGCCTGGACGACACCACCGTCGACGAGGTGCTGGTGCTGGACGGCGGCCGGGTCGCCGAGCGCGGCCGCTGGTCGGAGCTGATCGCGGACCGGGACGGGCGGCTGCACGCCATGTGGCGGCGGGAGCAGGAGGCGGACGGGCTGCTGGAGCGGGAGGCGGACGGGCTGGTGGAGCCGGTCGGGGCCACCCGTTAGGACCGGTCGGGGCCACCTGCCAGGCCCGGTCAGGGCGCGTTTCCCGAGCAGCGCCGTCCTTCGGATGAAAAGCGTACAAACTAGGCTTTCTGCATGGACCCCACGCCAGAGCCCTCCGCCGCCGCGCCCGAGCCGACACCCCATCGGGTGCCGGAGATCGCCTCGCTCGGGCTGGACACCCTGGTCACCGAGGTCGCGGAGCGGCTGCAGTCGGCCGCCGCGGTCACCGACCGGATGCAGCGGCTGCTGGAGGCGGTGGTCTCGATCGGCGCCGGGCTCGACCTGCACGCCACCCTGCACCGGATCGCCACCGGCGCCGCCGAACTCGTCGACGCCCGGTACGCGGCCCTCGGCGTGATCGCCCCCGGCGGCACCGGCCTGGCCGACTTCATCCACGTCGGCGTCGACGACGAGACCGCCGCCGAGATCGGCGAACTGCCCGCCGGACGCGGCATCCTCGGCGCGCTGATCGACCGCCCCGAGCCGCTGCGGCTCGCCGACCTCGGCGCCGACCCGCGCTCCTCCGGATTCCCGCCGCACCACCCGGAGATGAAGACCTTCCTCGGCGAGCCGATCCGGGTCCGCGACGAGGTCTTCGGCAACCTCTACCTCACCGAGAAGAAGGGCGGCGGCGCCTTCACCCCCGAGGACGAACAGGTGGTGCACGCGCTCGCCGCGGCGGCCGGCGTCGCCATCGAGAACTCCCGGCTGTACGAGGAGGGGCGGCGCCGGGAACGCTGGATCGCCGGCGCCTCCGCCGTCACCACGGCGCTGCTCTCCACCGACCAGGCCGAGACCGCGCTCACCGTCGCGGCCGAGCAGGTCCGGGAGCTGGCGGACGCCGCGCTCGGCATGATCCTGCTCCCGACCGAACCGGCGGAGGACGGCGACGGGCAGATGCGGGTCGCCCACGCCTCCGGCGAGGCCGCCGAGTTCGTCCGGGGCGAGCTGCTGCCCAGGAAGAGCTTCGCGGCCCGGCTGCTCGCCGGGGAGAGCGTCTACCTGGACGACATGTCCAGCGACCCGACCGTGGAGATCCGGCTCGCCCGCGCCTTCGGCCCGTCCATGGCCGTCCCGATGGTCGCCGCCGGGCGGGTGCTCGGCGGGCTCTGCGTCTGGCGCCCGCGCGGCGCCCTGCCGTTCACCGACACCGAGAAGCAGCTCGCCGAGACCTTCGCCTCGCAGGCCGCACTGGCCCTGCGGCTCGCCGAGGGCCAGCGCGACCAGCAGCGCCTGGCCGTCTTCCAGGACCGCGACCGGATCGCCCGCGACCTGCACGACCTGGTGATCCAGCGGCTGTTCGCCACCGGGATGATGCTGGAGAGCGCTGCCCGGCGGTCCGTGGTGCCCGAGGTGAAGGTCGGCATCGGCAAGGCGGTGGACGAGCTGGACGCCACCATCCAGGAGGTCCGCACCACCATCTACGCCCTCCAGCACGACAACCACGGCGACGCGCCGGACACCCTGCGCACCCGGGTGCTGCGGGAGGCCAGCCAGGCCGCGGCCGCGCTCGGCTTCAAGCCCTCGGTGAGCTTCGTCGGGCCGGTGGAGAGCCTGGTCGAGGAGAAGAACGGCCGCCAACTGCTCGCCGCGCTCAGGGAGATGCTCTCCAACACGGCCCGGCACGCGCGGGCCTCCCGGGTCGGCGTCGAGATCGACGCGACCGCCCACCTGGACGACACCGGCCGGCCGGTGAGCGGCGACCCGGAGTCGCTGGACCGGGGCGGGCGCCCGGGCGTGCTGCTGACGGTGACCGACGACGGCGTCGGCATCCCGGCGGGCGGGCGCCGCAGCGGCCTGCTCAACCTGACCCGGCGGGCCGAAGCGCTCGGCGGCGCCGCCTGGCACGAGACCGGACCGTACGGGAAGGGCACCAGGGTCCGCTGGACGGCCCGGCTCTGAACCCGGCCCGATCCTCCTCGGCGGTTGGCCGGTGAAAGTTAAACGAGGGAGAACTTCCCGACCAACAGCGCAAGTTGTGAACGTTCTGGGCTTTCCGTGGGTCCGTGTGCACACATAGCTTTGCACCGGTCTCGGAGGGGTAACCGGACGGGGGAGCAGTGGACGCGTCTGGCCGCGGGAACACCGCAGCAGGGGCAAGTCGAGGCGGGTTCAGGACGGAGCGCGCCCCGGACGGGCGGTACCGCTGGCAGCTGAAGGCGCCGAACGGCCGGGTGGTGGCCATCACCGCCGCCATGTTCGAGACGCCTGGCGAGGCCGAGCGCGGCTTCGACGGATTACGCGTCGGGGCCGCCGAACTCACCGCGCGGATCACCCACGTCCGGGACGGCATCGGCTGGATCTGGGTCGTCCCCGGGTCGCGCAGCCTGCCCGAGGTGCGCTCCAGCCGGGCGTACGAGCGGTACGCGACCTGCCAGAACGCCTTCCGGCGCTTCGTCGTGCTGCTGGCCAAACAGCCCGCGCGGGACCTGCCCGTTCGTGAGCTGCCCGCGCGGGACCGGCCCGTTCGCGACCAGTCCGTTCGTGAGCGGCCCGCTCGTGAGCGGCCGGTTCGTGACCTGCCGGGCCGTGAACTTCCCCGGAACACCGTCTCGTTGAGACGCCCCGATGGCCGCTGAGGGGCGCGGCCCCCGTCTGCTGATCGTCCCCGCACCCGAACGCTGCCTGGGCTGGGCGCTGCGCGCCGCCAACGGGCGGCCGCTCGGCATGGGCGTGCGCACCTACCGCAGCGAGGAGGAACTCGCCGAGGCGGTCCGGGTGTTGCTGATCGAGCGGGCGGCCCTGCGATGTTCGGTGGCCCAGTCCGAGGGTCGGCAGTGGGTGTGGTCCGCCTACCTGCCGGTGCGCAGCACCCGGCGGACGGCGGTCGAGCCCGCGCCGGTGGCGCGCAGCGCCCGCGGCTACCTGCGGCGCGACCAGTGCCAGGCCGGCGCCGAGGGCTTCCTGTCCGGACTCCAGTGGGTGGGGCAGGAGTTGCGGCGGGGCGGTCGGGACGGCCGCTGGCCGCTGTGAGGCGGCCGGGGCCCACGTGCAGTTCCGGTGAAGCGCAGGTTTCCGGCAACACCCCGAGTCGCCACCTGGAGAAGAACGTCATCGGCCTCTGACCACCCCCTTTCCCCTCCGCCACGCCCGCGCTGACCAGTCGCTAAACCTCGTCGAACCGATGAGTCGACAATCCCGACCCGCCCTCGACCTCCCTTCCGGCGGAACCACCGGGCCGGACAGGATCTGCACTGCCGGAGCGGCCGCAGCGGACGCGGCCACCGGCCCCGGGCTCCCAACCAGAGCACGGGTCCACGCGATGGACGTCTCTCCCACCGGAGGAAGAGAAACATGCGTAAGACCGCTGCCAAGCTGCTCACCATTGCCGCCCTGGCGACCTCCCTGGCCACCGTCGCCAGCGGCACCGCCCTGGCCGACCCGGCGTCGCTCCCGGCCGCCAAGGACATCGTGGGCGTCGGCTCCGACACCACCCAGGCCGTCCTGAACCAGTTCTCGGCGGACTACAACGCCACCATTCCGAGCAGCAACACCACCACCCCGCGCCTGTACAGCTGGGACGCGACCGGCACCTCGCCGATCACCACCAAGACCGGCGCCACCTCCATCGCCCGCCCGAACGGCTCCGGCGCCGGCATCACCGCGCTGAAGAACAACACCAGCGCCACCGTGGACTTCGCCCGCTCCTCGCGCGGCCCGGCGTCGACCGACCCGAACACCTTCGACTTCGTGGCGTACGCCACGGACGCGGTGTCCTGGGCGGCCCAGAACGGCGGCAACGCGCCGGCCAACCTGACCACGCAGAACCTCAAGGACATCTACACCTGCAACGTCACCACCTGGGACCAGATCGACCCCAGCCTGCCCAGCACCACCATCAAGCCGTTCCTGCCGCAGTCCGGCTCCGGCACCCGCTCCTTCTTCCTCTCCACCATCGGCGTCTCGGCCTTCGGCCTCTGCGTCACCGAGGGCGTGCAGGAGAACGAGGGCAGCGACGCCCAGCTGAACGACCCCGACGCGCTGGTCCCCTACTCCGTCGCCCACTACGTCGGCCAGGTGTACTACGGCAAGGGCAGCGGCGCCGACGTCCAGGGCCCGCTGACCATCCGCAACGTGAACGGCGTCGCCCCGGTCGACACCGTCAACAAGGTGATCACCAACGCCTTCGCCGGTACCTCCTACGCCCGCAGCGTCTACAACGTGGTCCGTCACTCCGACTGGATCGCCACCGACACCCACGGCACCGCGCTGCGCGCCATCTTCGGCACCAGCGGCTGGGTCTGCACCAACGCCACCGCGTCCGCCGACCTGAAGAGCTTCGGCTTCCTGCCGCTGCCGGCCGGCGCCTGCGGCAGCGTCACCCACTCCTGATCCACCCCAGTCTCGTTTAAACCACTGACGCGGCCCACCGCCAGGACAGGTGTGATAGAGGGGGGGGGCGGGTCAGTA
>NZ_JBHWIR010000015.1:38233-43116 GCF_042731835.1 Kitasatospora sp. NPDC059817
GCGCGCCGCGCGGCCCGGGCCGCCCCCCCCCCCCCCCCCGCCGCCCCCCCCCCCCCCGCGGCCCCCCCCCCCCCCCCCCCCGGCCCCCCCCCCCCCCCGGCCATCGGAGGAGCCGTCGAAGGGGCCCGGGACCATGCGTGGAACGACGAAGAAGCTGCTCGCCGCCGCCGCTCTGGCGACTGCGGTCGTCACCGCGACCGGCGGCACGGGGGCCGCCGATCCGACGTCGCTGCCGGCCGCACGGGACATCGTGGGGGTGGGGGACGGCGTCACGCAGCTGGTGATGAACCAGCTCTCCGCGGACTACAACGCCACCATCCCGAGCACCGACACCACCACGCCGCGCCTGTACAGCTGGGACGCGACCGGCACCTCGCCGATCACCACCAAGACCGGCGCCACCTCGATCGCCCGCCCGAACGGGGCCGACGCCGGCATCCAGGCCTTGAAGAACAACACCAGTACCGCGGTGGACTTCGCCCGCTCCTCACGTGGTCCGGCACTGACCGACCCGAACACCTTCGAATTCGTGGCGTTCGCATCGGACGCGGTGTCCTGGGCGGCCAAATCCGGTGGTAACGCGCCGGCCAACCTGACCACGCAGAACCTCAAGGACATCTACACCTGCAACGTCACCACCTGGGACCAGATCGACCCCAGCCTGCCCAGCACCACCATCAAGCCGTTCCTGCCGCAGCCCGGCTCAGCCCTCCGCACGAACTTCCTGTGGAAGATCGGCGTCTCGGCCTTCGGCCTCTGTGTGACCGAGGGTGTGCAGGAGAACGAGGGCAGCGACGCCCAGTTGAACGACCCCGACGCGCTGGTCCCCTACTCCGTGGGGCACTACGTCGGGCAGATGTACTACGGCCGGGGCAGCGGTTCGGATGTGCAGGGCCCGCTGACCATCCGCAACGTCAACGGCGACGCGCCGGTCGACACCGCGAAGAAGGCCATCAACAAGAACTTCGTCGGCGGTAGCTACGTCCTCTCCCTCTACCACGTGCTCCGCCGCTCCGACTGGAACGCCGCCGACGCCCACGGTGCCGCACTGCGCTCCGTCTTCGGCGCCGACGGTTGGATCTGCACCAATCCGACCGCCCTCGCGGACATCACCGGGTTCGGCTTCCTTCCGCTGCCGCCCCACGCCTGCGGGAGCATCACGCACAGCTGACCACTGCTCCACCCGCACCATCCCACCTCTCCCAAGGAGTTCAGCATGGCAAGAACCGGCATCCGCCTCGCCACCACCGGTGCCGCCGTCGTCCTGGCGGTCACCGGTGTCAGCGGTGTGGCCGTGGCCGACACCACCGCCACCGCGCCCACCGGCAGCGCCGTGATCACCGTCGACGGCGCGTTCCTGGCCAAGTCGGTGCTCAAGGGCATCGTCGTCGTCCCGCTGACGCCGGCCACCGCGGCCGCCGCCAACAACGCCATCACCGCGACCTTCCCGGTGACCGGCGGAGCGGCCAACATTCCGTCCTTCTCCGGGGACGTGCAGTTCGGCGGCAGCCTGCTCTTCTTCAACGCCACGAACGGCAAGAGCGTCGTCTTCAAGCAGCTCGACTTCGGCGTCCGCAGCTGGAAGATCACGGCCGTCCCGGACGGCGGCACCAACCCGGTGGCGCTGCTGGACCCGCTGGGCGACACCCAGGTCGGCCGCACCGGCACCACGCAGAGCCTCACCGCTTCCAGCCTCCAGGTGGACGCGGAGGGCGCGCAGTATCTGGACAAGGCCCTCGGCACCACGTACTTCACCGGCGGCCAGTCGGTCGGCTCGCTCGCCCTGTCCTTCACCCCGGGCAGCTGACCCCCGGCCCGCGATGACCGCGGGGTGATCTGCGGGCCCGCACCCCGGTGCGGGCCCGTACGCATTCGGACGACGCAACTCCGTTCCATGGGTGCCGCGTTGGGGTCTCGTACACCCTGTCGACCGGATCCGGCCATATCCGGCTGGCGCAATGGTCAGGTACCGGAACCGTCCGGTCGTCCGCATGCCTGATCCCCCTTGCGCCGCGTGCTGGGCGGCGCGGATTCGCACGGAGGTGCCCGCCATGAGAGTCCGACTACCCGACCGGAGGGATCCGGGGTGGTGGCGTCGCCGATGGCCGGCGATCGCGATGGTGTGGTCGGTGGTGGTGGCCCTCGGGGTGGTGCCGATCGGCCTGGGGGCGGTGCCACAGGCGGTGGCGGCGTCGTCCGCGGTGACGGTGAAGGGGCCGAAGCTCTGGAATCCGAGCACCGGGACGTACGGCAAGCAGGGGAGCATCACGCTCTCGCAGTCGAAGGACCTCACCAACCAGGTGGTCCAGCTCTCCTGGAGCGGCTTCACCCCGACCACGGACGGCAACGGCCAGCCGAGGACGATCGTGAAGCCCGGCGACGCCTACTCCTTCTTCGCCGTCCGGATCTACGAGTGCCGCGGCACCGATCCAAAGGTCACCGACTGTTACGGCAGCACCATGTACGGGCTGGATCCGGCTGCCGGGTTCCAGCAGCGGAAGACCGACGTGCCTGCGCCGGACTTCCCGAGCAACATGGTGATCTCCCCCACCAGTATGGACGGTTCGGGAGCCGCGACCATCGAGTTGTACACGGGGCTGCAGAGCCCGACCCTGGCCTGCGATGCCACCCACCCGTGTTCCCTGGTGGTGGAGGCCAACTACGGTGGTGACAGCCTCGGCCAGACGAATCCGCAGCAGACCGTGGACTGCACGAACCACACCCTCGATCTCACCACCGGATACAAGCTCGCGTCGGACGAGGTGTTCGGCAAGGACGCGGCCAACGGCATGTCGAGCGGCGAGCAGTGCGCCTGGGAGAACCGGGCCGTGGTGCCGCTGGCCTTCGCGCCCTCGCCGGCCGCCTGCGAGGCGCAGACGTCGGCGTTCCGTGCCGCGGGCCTGGAGGCGGCCAACCGGGCCGTGCAGCTGTGGCGTTCCGGCCTGTGCCTGGGCGACAACCCGCTGTCCTTCCAGTACCTTCCCGCCGGCGGTGAGCCGCAGGCCCGGGCCGACTTCCTCGGCGGAGCGACGGACGTCGCCCTGACGGTCCGACCGGACACGTCGACGCCGCAACGCCCCTACGTCTACGCGCCGTTGTCGGCCTCTGGCGTGTCGGTGGCCTTCGTGGTCGACGACCCGTCGACCGGTCGGCAGATCAGGGACATGAAGCTCAACGCCCGGCTGCTGGCCAAGCTCCTCACCCAGTCGTACTCGCCCGCCGGAGGCGTGATCGCCTCCGTGAAGGGCAACCCGACCTGCATCTTCCGGGACCAGGAGTTCCTGAAGCTGAACCCGCTGCCGCCAGAGAGCGGGCTGAAGTGGCCGACGTCCTGCGCGGTCTCGCAGTCCAGCCCCATCGTGGTCGGCGGCACGACGGACCTGGTGTACCAGCTGACCTCGTGGATCGCCTCCGACCCGGACGCCGCGCGCTTCCTGGACGGCGAGCCGGACCCGTGGGGCATGCGGGTGGACACGTACTACCTGCGGCCGGCCTTCTCCGGCTACCCGACCGACTCCTTCGCCCGGCAGGACTCCTCCGGGCTGGTCGGGGCGACGACGCAGCCGCGCAGCAACTGGCGTGAGTACGAGTGGAATCCGGTCACCACGGGGCTCGGTGACGTGGCGCGGAAGCTGCTGCAGAACAAGCCGACCTGCATCGATCCGACCATCCAGCCCGACGGCGGCCACAACCAGTGCGCGCCGATGGACCCGGGCAGCCGGACGCTGTTCTCGATCATGGACGCCGGCCAGGCGAAGGCCTACGCGCTCCCCGAGGCCCAACTCCTCAACCCGGCGGGCGGGTTCGCTGCGCCCAGCACGTCCAGCTTCCAGTCCGCGGTGGCGGACATGACGGTGGACGCGTCGACGGGTGTCCAGCAACTGCCGTACGGCGTCGCCGACACGGCGTACGCCCACGACCAGTTCGCCTACCCGCTGACCAGCGTGCAGTACGCGATGGTGCCGACCAAGGGTGTGCCCGACGCCAAGGCGGCGGCGATCACCAAGTTCCTGAAGACGGTGACGACCAGCGGCCAGGTGTACGGCACCGAGCCGGGCCGGCTGGCGCAGGGCTTCCTCGCCCTGACCAACGCCCAGCGCGCGCAGGCGGCGGACGCCGCCTCGCACGTGGAGACGCAGGACGGCAAGCTGCCCGGCAACCAGGCCGCGCCGCCGAACCCGCCCCCCGTCACCCCCGACCCGGGGACGACCGGTGGCACCGGCGGTACCCCGGCGGGCGGATCGGGCTCCACGGACGGCGCCGCTCCCGGCACCGCGCCCGCGCCCGTGAGCGACGGCGGCACGGCGGCCGGCGGGACCGGGGACACCTCGGCCGACGGCAACACCTTCGGCACGACCGGCGGGACCAGCGGCACCGGCGGCACCGGCTCCATCGGCTCCACCGGTTCCACCGGGACGACCGGCGGCACGGCCGGCACCGGCGGATCCGCCGCCGTCCCGGCCGCCGCAACGGCCGGCGGGGCGAAGGCCGCCGCCGCCCCCTCCGCGTCCGGCAAGCCGATCACCGTGGCGCCCGTCGCGGCCGGCACGCCGGCGGCGGACCGCTCCGGCATGGCCCGCCTGCTGCTCCCGATCGCGCTGATCGGCGGCCTGGTGCTGCTGGTCGGCGGACCGGCGACGCTGCTGCTGGGCGGCACTCCGGCCGGGCAGAAGGCGCTGACCGGGCTGCGCGAGGGCTGGTCGCGGGTGCGTCGCCGCCGCTGGGGCCGCTGACGCCCGCGGTTGACGCCCGCGCCGGTTGACGCCGGCGCACCTCGGACGACTCGGCGGGGGGGGCCGGGGGGGCCCCCCCCCCCCGACGCCCCGGGCGCGGGGCGGGGGGGCCCGGGCGCCCGGGCACGCCCCGCCCCCCCCCCCCCCCCC
>NZ_JBHWIR010000015.1:43126-73037 GCF_042731835.1 Kitasatospora sp. NPDC059817
GGGGGGGGCGCGCGCGGGGGGGGGCGCCGCGCCGCCGGCGGGCCCCCCCCGGCCGCGGGCGGCGCCGCCCCCGCCGCCCGGGGGGGGGGGCCCCCCGCCCCCCCCCCCCCCGACTCGTCCGCCCGGTCCCGTTGCCGTCTGCCCCGGGCCCGCTGACCAGGCCCGCAGCCCGACCCGCGCCGCCCGCGCGTCGGCGACCGGACCGACCGGCGGCCGGAACGCCGGCGACCGACCGACCGGCGACCGACCGGAACGCCGGCGACCGACCGACGACCACGAACCAGCCGACCGAGCCGCCTTCGACGCTTTCGTCGGGCCGCCGTCCAGGCCGGGGCACCGCCCCGGCACCCGTACCCGAGCACGGAGAGCAGACCATGACAGCCGCCGCCGAGCCCGCGGCACCGTACGCCGGGGCGCCAGGCCACCCCGACGGCCAGCCCGACCCCGACGTCCCGCGCGTCATCACCGCCCCCGCCACCCCCGGCGACCGGGTGTTCCGCGGCGTGCTGCGGCTCGCCGGGATCTCGGTCTTCGCCATCATGGGGCTGATCGCGTTCTTCCTGCTGCTGCGCGGCACGGACGCGCTGCGCGCGGTGGGCTGGTCGTTCCTGACCGAGCAGAAGTGGCAGACCGCCGCGCACAACTTCGGCATCGCCGCCGTCCTGCCGAACGGCCTGCTGATCGCCGTGATCGCCCTGGCCATCGCCGTCCCGGTGGCGCTGACCACGGCGGTCTTCATCGCCGAGTACGCGCCCGTGCGGCTGCGTTCGGTGCTGGTCTCGCTGATCGACCTGATGGCGGCGATCCCCAGCATCATCTACGGCCTGTGGGGGCTGTTCTTCCTCCAGCCGCGCATCATCGGCTTCGTCCGCTGGCTGGCCAACCACCTCGGCGACGCGATCCCCTTCCTCAAGGTGCGCACCGGCGACATCGGGACGTCCTACACCTCGTCCACCTTCATCGCGGGCGTCGTGGTCTCCCTGATGATCATCCCGATCGTCACCTCGCTCAGCCGGGAGGTGTTCTCCCAGGCCCCGCAGGGCGAGCGGGAGGGCGCGTACGCGCTCGGCTCGACCCGCTGGGGGATGGTGCGCGCGGTGGTGCTGCCGTTCGGCAAGGGCGGTGTGATCGGCGCGGTGATGCTGGGCTTCGGCCGGGCGATGGGGGAGACGATCGCCGTCGCGCTGATCATCTCGCCGAACTTCAAGACCATCACACACATCCTCGAGAACGGCGCCAACTCGATCTCGGCGCTGATCGCGCTGCGCTTCGGCGAGTCGGACGCGCTGTCGCTCTCCGCGCTGATGGCGGCCGGCCTGGTGCTGTTCGCACTGACCCTGCTGGTCAACGTCGCGGCCGGTTTCGTGATCAACCGGTCGCGCTCCGGCGCCTCGACCGCGGACTGAGAAGGGCGGCCGACATGACCAACCCCGTTGAAGGGACGACCCGATGACCACGCTCGACCTGCCACCCGTGGCCGCGTCCGAGCCCGCCGAGGCGCCGCCCGCCCCCGCACCCGTACCCCCGCGCCCGGAGCGGCGCCTGAAGCTCGGCGGGGTCACCCGCGAGGACGTGCTCACCGTGGCCGGCTCGCTGGTCGGCTCGCTGGCGCTGGACTGGATGAGCTACGAGCGGATCCTGCCGTTCAGCGGCGCGTTCGGCTTCCTGGTCTGCTGGTACGTGCTGTTCCTGGCCGGCTACTTCACCCTCGGGCGGCTCCAGTGGGGCAGGCTGCTGGTGCGCGAGCGCCTGGTGTCGGTGGTCGCGTGGAGCTCCGGACTGCTGGTGCTCGCGCTGATCGTCGACCAGATCGGCTATCTGGTGGTCCGAGGCTCCGAGGCGGCCCAGCACCTGAACTTCTTCACCGAGTCGATGGAGAGGACGGCCGCGCTCTCCCCGATCACCTCCGGCGGTGCGCTCAACGCGATCGTCGGCTCGCTCGAACAGCTGGGCCTGGCCACGTTGTTCGCGGTGCCGCTGGGCATCGCCGCGGCGGTCTTCATGTCCGAGGTCGGCGGCCGGATGGCCCGTCCGGTGCGGACCCTGGTCGAGGCGATGACCGCGCTGCCGTCGATCGTCGCGGGCCTGTTCGTGCTCGGCGTGGTGATCCTCACCCTCGGGTTCGAGCAGAGCGGGTTCGCGGCCTCGCTGGCGCTGACCGTGATGATGATGCCGATCGTCACCCGGGCCGCCGAGGTGGTCATCCGGCTGGTGCCGGGCACCCTGCGCGAGGCCTCGTACGCGCTCGGCGGCAGCCAGTGGCGGACGGTGTGGAACGTGGTGCTGCCGACCGCCCGGCCCGGTCTGGTGACGGCGGTGGTGCTCGGCATGGCGCGCGGCGTCGGCGAGACCTCGCCGGTGCTCCTGACCTCGGGCTTCACCGCGCAGTTCAATGCCGACCCGTTCACCGAGCCTCAGGTGTCGCTGCCGCTCTACATCTGGAACTACGTCAAGCAGCCCTACCCCGAGATGGTCGCGCGGGCCTTCGCCGCGGGGCTGACCCTGATGGCCGTGGTGCTGGTCCTGTTCGTCACCGCCCGGGTGCTCGGCGGCCGTCGGCCCGGCCAGTTGACGAGGGGTCAGAAGCGCCGGATCAACCGGGACGTCCGTCGTCTCGAGGCGGCCGCCGCGGCCGCCGTCGCCCGCCCGTACGCCATCCAGCCGGAGAAGCGCTGATGTCCCGCCCAACCACCCTCCGTACCAGAGGAGTTCCCATGTCGTGGGAGGCCGCAAGCCGCCCCGTGGCCCGCACCCTGGCCGTGCTGCTGTCCCTGTCGCTCGCCGCGGCCTCACTGCTGCTCGGGCAGGGGGCGGCGTTCGCGGCGTCGGTCGCGCTGAGCGCCCAGGGCTCCAGCTGGTCCGGTCCGGCGATCGACCAGTGGCGCCAGGACGTCGGGCCGCAGGGCATCCAGATCAACTTCAACCCGGTCGGTTCGGCCGCCGGCCGCACGGCCTGGAGCAACGGGCAGACCGACTTCACCGCCTCGGACGTGCCGTTCCGCAGCGGGGATGACACCGGCCTCAGCGAATCGGCCCGCACCGGCGGCCAGGGCGGCCGGGAGAACCCGGTCTACGGCTTCTCGTACGTGCCGATCACCGCGGGCGGCACCACCTTCATGTACAACCTGCAGGTCGGCGGCAAGCAGGTCCGCGACCTGCGACTCTCCCCGCAGACCATCGTGGACATCTTCACCAACAAGATCACCAACTGGAACGACCCGAAGATCACCGCCGACTATGGCAAGCCGCTGCAGAGCATGCCGATCACCCCGGTGGTCCGCTCGGACGGCTCCGGCGCCACCGCGCAGTTCACCCGTTGGATGGAGCACAGCTACCAGGCCCAGTGGGACGACTACTGCAAGTCCGTCAACGGCACCACCTGCGGCGACTACACCGAGTTCTACCCGCCGTCCGGCCGGATGACCGCGCAGAACGGCTCCGACATCGTCGCGGGCTACATCAAGTCCTCGATCGGCCAGGGCACCATCGGCTACGACGAGTACGCCTTCGCCAAGCGCAGCAACTGGCCGGTCGTGAAGGTGCTCAACAAGGCCGGCTACTACTCCCTGCCGACGGCCTCCAACGTGGCGGTCGCGCTCACCGCGGCGAAGATCCGCGGCGTCGACGACAACACCCCGGCGACCGACCCGAACTACCTCCAGCAGAACCTCGACGGCGTCTACACGATGGACGACCCCCGCGCCTACCCGATCTCCAGCTACAGCTACGTGATCGTGCCGCGCGCCGGAGCGGAGCTCAAGCCGCCGCCCCGCTTCAACAACGACAAGGGCGGCGCACTCAGCCGCTTCCTCGCCTACGTCCTGTGCGAGGGCCAGGGCGAGGCGGACGGCCTCGGCTACTCGCCGATCCCGCGCAACCTGGTCAAGGGCGGGCTGCTGCAGACCAAGAGCATCCCGGGCAACGCCAGCCCCGTCGACCCGGACACCCTCTCCAACTGCGCGAACCCGACCTTCAACTCGGCCGGTGAGCTGACCGTCCTCAAGAACGCGCCGCAGCCCAGCCCCTGCGACAAGCAGGGCGCTCCGCTGGACTGCACCGTGCAGGGCGGCCAGCCGGTCAAGACCGGTTCGGGCGCGGGTAGTTCGGGCGGCACCGGCGGCGGCGCGGCCGGCGGTACCGGCGGCACGGGCGGCACGGGCGGTACCGGCGGCACGGGCGGCACGGCCGCCGGCGGTTCGGGCCGGACCGGCAACGGCACGGCCGCAGGCACGTCCGGCGGCACCGGCGGTACCGGTGGCGGTACGGGCGGTGGCGGCGCGGGCACCGGCGGCACCGGGGACGGCGGCGCAGCTGCCGACGGCGCGGCCGGCACGGACCCGAACGCGGCCGGCGCCGCGCCGGGCGACCCGGGCACCGAGGACGTCGTCGACCCGCAGACCGGCCAGGTCGTCGCCCGCGGCCGCGGCGGCAGCACCGAGGTCGCGGCGAACGTGGTCGAGGTGGCCGGCAAGCCCGAGGACTGGACGCTGAGCACGCTCACCGCCCTCGAACTGCTCGCCGTGGTGCTCGTCCCGCCGCTGCTCGGCCGGCGGCTGCTGCGGCGGCGCAAGTCCTCGGACGGCGCCTCGTGACCGCCCCGGTGCTGGAGAAGCCGGCCGCCCCCGTGCGGCCGGCCACGCCCGCGGGCCCACCCGCCGCGACCCCCGCGGCCGGGCCCGCCGCCGCCCCTTCGCGGCGCCGCCTCCTCCAGGGCGCCCGGGTGGCCAGCCTGCTGGCCGCGCTGGTGCTGGGCTTCGTCGGCTACCTGTTCACGCTCTCGCACGTCCAGGAACGGCACTTCCAGTCCACCGCGTACAAGACCTTCCGGGACCAGCTCGCCCGGGCCGTCGCCCCCACCGGGGCCGCCGCCGACGGCGCCCCGGTGGCCCTGCTGGACATCCCGGCGATCGGCCTGCACCAGGCTGTCGTGGTCGAGGGCACCACCGGCCGGGACCTCATGCGCGGGCCCGGCCACCGCCGGGACACCGCCCTGCCCGGCCAGGGCGGCGTCGCGGTGCTGTTCGGCCGCGGCGCCACCTTCGGCGCGCCCTTCGCCGAGCTGTCCGGGCTCCGGGTCGGCGACAAGATCGAGGCCACCACCGGGCAGGGCAAGTTCACCTACACCGTCAACGTGTACGGCGACGGCGACCACCCGATCACCGACCCGGCCCGCAACCGGCTCGTCCTGGTCACCGGGGACTCGGACTGGATCCCCGGCTCGACCGTGATGGTCGGAGCCCGGCTGGACGGCGACCCCCAGCAGAACCCCGGCGGCCGGCCCCGGACCGTCCCGTACGACAAGGCGCTGGCCGCCGACAAGGGCGCGCTGGCCACGCTGCAACTGTGGTCGCTCGGACTGCTGGGCGTGGTGCTCGGCGCGCTCCTGCTGGCCCGGTACTGGCGGGCCTCGGCGGCCTACCTGAGCCTCGCGCCGGTGCTCGGCGCACTGCTCTGGGCGGTCTACGAGAACGCCGCCGCCCTGCTGCCCAACCTCTACTGAAGCGCGCCCGGAAGGCCGTACCGATGACGGATGCACCGATGACCGACACCCCGACCACCGGCCTGGGGACGGTCGACGCCCCGGCGACCGACCCGGCCGCCGACACCCTCACCCTCCCGCCGCTGCCGCCGGCCCCGCACCCCGGCGGCGAGCCGCTGGCCGGGCTGGAGACCAGGGAGGTCTCCGCCTGGTTCGGCGCCCGCAAGGTGCTGGAGCGGGTCTCGCTGGCGATGCCGGCCGGCGAGGTCACCGCGCTGATCGGCCCGTCCGGCTGCGGCAAGTCCACCTACCTGCGGATCCTCAACCGGATGCACGAGATGGTGCGCGGCGCCGCGCTCTCCGGCGAGGTGCTGCTGGAGGGCGACGACGTCTACCGTCCCGGTCGGCGCCCCGCCGAGGTGCGGCGCCGGATCGGCATGGTGTTCCAGCGGCCCAACCCGTTCCCGGCGATGTCCATCCAGGACAACGTCGCCAGCGGCCTGAAGCTGGCCGGGATCAAGGTCTCCAAGGAGGAGCGCCGGGACCTGGTGGAGACCAGCCTGCGCCGCGCCGGGCTCTGGGACGAGGTCTCCAGCCGGCTGCACACCCCGGGCGGCTCACTCTCCGGCGGGCAGCAGCAACGCCTTTGCATCGCACGGTCGTTGGCGGTCTCGCCGGACATCCTGCTGATGGACGAGCCGTGCTCCGCGCTCGACCCGACCTCCACCCGACGGGTCGAGGAGACCATCGCCGAACTGCGCGGGCGGCTCACCATCGTGATCGTCACCCACAACATGCAGCAGGCCCAGCGCGTCTCGCAGACCTGCGCCTTCTTCCTGGCCACCCACGACACCCCGGGCCGGATCGTGGAGGCCGGGCCGACCGCGCAGGTCTTCGGCAACCCGCGCGACCAGCGGACCTCCGACTACGTGAACGGCCGCTTCGGCTAGGCCCGGGCGATACGTCCTAGGGGAGCCAGGGGAGCCAGGGGAGCTAGGGGAACCGCAGCAGCTCCTCCAGCACCGCCGCGACGCCGTCCTGCTCGTTGCTCACGGTGTGCAGCGGCACCGCCGCCAGCACCTGCGGGTGCGCGTTGGCGACGGCGTACGCGGTGCCGGCCCAGTCCAGCATCTCCAGGTCGTTCGGCATGTCGCCGAAGGCCACCACCTCGCTCCGGTCGATCCCGTGCCCGGCGCACCAACGGGCCAGCGTGCTGGCCTTGGTGACGCCGGGCGCGCTGATCTCCAGCAGCGGGATCGGCGCCGAGCGGGTGATCTCGGCCAGCTGCCCGGCGGCCTCCCGGGCCTGGGTGAGGAACGTGTCCGGGTCGAGGTCGGGGTGCTTGGCCAGCAGCTTGAACAGGCCCCGGACCGGCCCGCCGGCGCTCAGCAGCTTCTCCGCCGGGCCGACCGCGTGCTCCAGGTCGTCGCCCCACATCGGCACCGCGTACTCGGGCTCGCGGGCCCACCCGTCCGGGTACTCGAAGGCGAACGCGGTGCCGGGCAGCTTGGCGCGCAGCACCTCGACCACCGCCAGGGTCGTCTCCACCGGCAGCGGGAACGATTCCAGCAGCTCACCGCGCCGCACGTCCACCACCGCGCCGCCGTTCGAGCAGATCGCCACCCCGTGGCCGCCGATGTGCGCGCTCACCTGCTGCATCCAGCGCGGCGGCCGCCCGGTGACGAACACCACCTGCACCCCGGCCGCCTCCGCGGCCGCCAGGGCCGCGGCGGTGCGTTCGCTGACGGTGCCGCCGGCGCACAGCAGGGTGCCGTCCAGGTCGGTGGCGATGAGGCGGGGGGCGGTACGGGCTTCGGTCACCGGTCCATCTTCGCCCATCGGTGCCACACCGGTCACCGGCGAGGACGGACCTCGTCGCGGACCCGCAGGACGGCGCCGCCGACCCGCCGGACCTGTGGCTTTCGGCCCCCGAGGCGCCGTTTCCGGCCTATTCGCCCGGCGGCCGGGGTGTCCCCCGGGCGCGACGGGCAGGAGTGTGCACGGCCACCCCGTCGGCAGGAAGAGCCATGCCCACTCGCCAGCTCCGAGACGAGCCTCCCCCGACCATCCCGCCCGCCGCCTCCCCGGACGCCTCCTCGGGCGCTTCCCCGGACGCCTCCCGCGAGCCGGTCCTGCTCGGCGACGTCCTCTTCCACACCCTCGCCGAGATCGCCCGCCGCGCCCCCGAGCCCCGCCTCCCGGCCCAGCGCACCCGCCCGCACCCGTAGGCCCTGCCCGGCCGAGCTGCGCCACCGCCCTTTCGTGGCACGGAATTTGATGCCGTCTCACCTCTGGTCGCGCATTGTTCGATTCCCTAAACTGCACTCCCCACCCGCCGGCGCCGGAGCACGTCATAGGGGCGTGCTCGGCCGCGCCGGCCAGCCCCACCAGGAGGTCTTGACATGGTCAAGCACTACTTCAAGTACGCCCTGAGCACCCTGACCGCCGCCATGTTCGCGCACATGGCCTGACCGAGTCGTCCCGGCCTGGGCCGGGGTGAGCATCCCCGGCCCAGGTTCCAGGAGGTCTCGTGTTCGGCACTGCGGTGAGTCAACTCCGGTACGGCGCATCGATCCTGCTCAACCGCAGGATCCGGCCCCAGGACCTCGGACGGATCGCCGACGACATGGTCCGCACGCTCGCCGAGTTCGGCGAGCCGGGCGCGGACTCGGCACTGCTGCCGGGGCAGGCCGGGCAGGTCGACCCGGAGGTGCGGCGCACGGTCACCCGGCGGAGCCTGCGGGCCACCGCGCGCGCCGCCGTCCGCCACACGGCCTACTACCGGCGGACCTTCGACGACCTCGGGATCGACCCCGACACGCTCGACACGGAGACCTGGTCGCGGGTGCCCGTCACCCCGAAGGCGGCCCTGCGCGGCCTGCCCGCCGCGTTCGTCTCCGCCGCCGCCGAGCCCGCCCTGATGGCGCTGACCACCGGCACCAGCGGCACCCCGACCGCGGTCTGGTATTCCCGGGCCGAGTTGGAGACGACGATCGCCCTCAGCACCATCTCGGCGGCACTGACCCTCGGGCTGCGCCCCCAGCACACCGTGGCGTACGCGGGCTGCTCCAGGGCCACCCTGCCGCTGGTCGTCGCCGAGGAGTCCACCACCCGGGTCGGCGCCTCGTTCGTCCAGTTCGGGACGATCGACCCCGCGCTCGCCCTGGACCGCCTCGCCGCACCGCTCGGCCTGCCCGGCAAGGCCCCGCAGATCACCCACCTCACCGCCTCCGCGTCGTACCTCTCCGCGCTCGTACAGGAGGCCGAGCAGGGCGGGTGGCGGTCCGCGGACTTCGGGCTGGAGAGCATCGGGGTGGGCGGCGAGGTGCTGTCGACCCCCCTGCGGGAGCGGGCCGAAGCGGCGTTCGGCGCACCGGTGTCCACGTCCTACCTGATGACGGAGACGCTCCCCTCGGGCGGCACGCCGTGCTCCCAGGGGCATCTGCACCACACCACCGAGTTCGGGCACCTGGAGGTGCTCGACCCGCAGACCTGGGAGCCGACCGCGCCGGGGGAGGTCGGCATGCTGGTGCACACCCCCTTCGTGCCCTACCGGGAGTGCACCCTGCTGCTGCGGTACGCCACCGGCGACCTGGTCCGGCTGCCCGTCGGCGAGGCCGGGTGCGAGTGGGCGCACCTGCCGGCCACGTCCGCCGTCCTGGGCCGCTGGTCGGGGCCGCTCAGCGCCTCCGTGCCGACCAGGGACGTCCTCGACCTGGTCGAGGGGGAGCCGGACGTGCCGCTGCCGGCCAGATACACGCTGACCGAGGAGCCGGACGGCGGTGCGCTGCTGCACCTCCTGGTCCGTGCGCTGCCCGCGGCGACACTGCACCGCAGGCTCGAACAGGGGGCATCGGCGGCGGGGCTGCCGCTGGCCGGCATCGTGCTCCACGACGACCGGTCGAAACTGCCGCCGTCCAGCCCGGTCCGCGCGGACCTGCGGGAACACACCTTCGAGTCGGCCCGTCCGGTCGGCGTCCGGGCCGGGAGCGGCGCATGAACGCGATCCCCCTCGTCGCCCTGAGCTGCTGCGTGGCCCTGCTGATGGCCGCGGCCGGGGGGTACCTGGTCCGCGTGCGGATGCCCAGGCCTCCGGTGGGCGTCTACACCTCCGGCGACATCGCCGTCCTGTGCGTCGGCGTCGTGCTCGCCCCGCTGCTCTACCTCAAGCTGCCGGGCGTGGTCGTCTCGGCGCTGTTCGGCCTGGTGCTCTGCCTGGCGGTGCAGTTCACCCTGGCACCGGTCTGCTCCGGCCGCTGGGCCTGGGGCCTCGCACTCGTGGCCGCCGGCGCCACGGCGGCGTGCAGCGGCCACCCCGTCGCGGTGCGCGCCTGCACCGACGTGATGCTCGCCGTCGCGGTGGTGGGCGTGGCCAACCTGTGGACGCAGAGCGGAATGCGATCGGCGCACGCGGCCGGCCTGGCCGCCGTCCTGTCCTGCTACGACCTGGTGGCGACCACCCTGACGCAGGTCACCGCGAACTTCGTCACCCAGGTCCAGGGAAGGCCGTTCGCCCCGATGCTCGTCCTGACGGGCGGCAGCCCGCCGGTCGCCGTGGGCCTCGGCGACCTGCTGCTCCTCGTGCTGTTCCCGCTGGTCGCCGCCAAGGCGTTCGGACGGACGGCCGCGTTGCTGGCGGCAGCCGTCGGAGTGGTCGTGACCAGCGCGGTCAGCGCGCTGTTCGCCCTGGGCGCGCTGACCGCGGGCTTCCCCCTGCTGACCGTGCTCGGCCCCCTGATCGTGCTGCAGCACGTGCTGTGGTCACGCCGACTGGGCGGCGAGCGGACGACGGCCCGCTGGCGCTCCGGCACCGAATCGCCGGCCCCACGCCCCGACCGCCTCCAACCGGACCCCGCCCTGACGTCGGCCCTGTCCCTCACCCCGCCCACCGGACTGGCACCGGGCACCTGGATCGCGATCGCCGACGGCCAGATCCTCGGCACCGGCAACTCCCCCGGCCTCGCCCGCCGCGCCGCCCGCCAGCGCGGCACGGACACCCTCCCCATCGTGCGCCAGCTCTGACCGGCCGCCCTTCAGCGGACTTCTGACGACGGCGGCCACGGCGTTCTCGGCGTTCGCGGCTACGGGCGATGGGGTTGGCCCGGCACGCGCCGTGCGCTGGTGAACCGCTGCCGTCGCCCGCCGGCGGCCAGTTCGCCGAGGCGCTCGCCGATGACGGAGACGCCGGGGCGGGGCTCCTGCGCGTAGTACCAGGGCTTGCGGCGGCGCAACAGTTCCTCGCCGTGCTCGCTCCAGGTGAACCCGGGTTTCCGCAGCAGCTTCCGGAACACCGAGTCGGCCGTCTCCGGGTGGGCGGCGGCCAGTCGGCGGATCGGCAGTGGCGTGATCGACTCCTCGCGCAGGAATGTGCGCAGCAGGTCCTGGTGCGGTTTACGGCCCGTGCGGGAAGGGTCGGCGAAGAGGTCCCGCAACAGCCCGTAGCCCGCGTAGAAGTTGAGTCCGTCGACCGCGTCGTAGATGACTCCGACGGTGTCCGCCTCCGCAAGGTCCCGCGGCAGCTCGAAAGCCGGGAAGTCGAGGCCCGGGAGCCGCCTGCCCCGGGCGCGGTCGGGATGCTCAGCGGCGGTGTCCTCCCGCCGGTGCCGGTAGTAGGCGTTGAGCCGTTCCTCGGCTTCGGCGGGCGGAAGGACCAGTTCGTCGCTGCCGAAGAACTCGACGAACGCGGCCCGGTCCTTCCGCATCGACTCCCATCCCTGCTCGATCTTCTCGGGGTTGCGGAAGACCAGTTCGGGGTGGCTGGTGGCCAGTTGGAGTGCGGCCCGGGCGATCTCGGTGGCGCTGGACTTGGGGTAGTACGACATCGCCCCGGAGACCAGCCACGTCCCGTCGGCCGAGAAGACCGGCACCAGGCAGGTGTGGAGGAACCCTCCCCTCGTCACTCCGCGGAAAGCAGCTCGTCCGGCGTTCGAGTAGGTGCGGTACTCCAGGTCGTCGACCAGGTTCAGCAGGACGAGGGCATCCCCGTCCTTGCGGCGGATCTCGAAGATCCCCTCGACCGGGTCCCGCCAGCCGAGCAGCATCTCCCGGTCGATCTCGCCCAAGTCCCGCCGCCCACCGACGAACCGGTCCACCACCGTCGAACCGTCCGGCAGGCGGAAGCGCAGGATGAAGTGGTCGGTGATCCGGACCGCCTCACCCTCGTCCAGCAGCCGCTCCGGCCCGGCGGCCTCCAACAGAAGGGGCGTCAACCACCGGTCGAAGCGCGCACCTTGCGCGAAGGCGACCAGCTCCCCCTTCAACTCGGCACAGCGCTCGATGAGGTCGGCGAGCGCGCGCTCGCCGTGATCCGCGCCCCGAACGGCGATCGCCATGTCCTGCTCTCCCCACAAGCCGGTTCCGAAGTGATCCGAAGTGATGTGTGAGTTGCTCGGCTCTCGCCGTAGGCACCGACGGTGGCCCTCATCGATCATGGTCCAAAGCTCGGCCCCGCCCTGCCCGATGCACCCACGGCGCCACGGTAGCGGCCGTGAAGGCGCTCTAGCCGAGGGTCGCTCGAAACCTCACCTGCCGGAGTGAACACGTAGGGTCGACGGCATGCGCTTGAGTACCGTGATCCTCCCCATCCACCGGTGGAGCGAGGGGCAGAAGATCTGGCGGCGGGCCGAGGAGCTCGGCTTCCATGCCGCCTACACCTACGACCACCTGTCCTGGCGGAGCTTCCGGGACGAGCCGTGGTTCGGCTCGGTCCCCACGCTGACGGCTGCGGCGACCGCCACCGAGCGGATCCGGCTGGGGACGCTGGTGACATCGCCGAACTTCCGGCACCCGGTGACGCTGGCGAAGGAGCTGATCACGCTGGACGACGTGTCCGGCGGGCGGGTGACGCTGGGCATCGGGGCCGGTGGGACGGGCTTCGACGCGACGGCGCTGGGGCAGGAGGCGTGGTCGCCGAAGGAGCGGGCGGACCGGTTCGGCGAGTTCCTGCCGCTGCTTGACGAGTTGCTGCGTACGGACGCCACGACGCGCGAGGGGGCGCACTACTCGGCGGTCGAGGCCCGGAACATCCCCGGCTGCGTGCAGACCCCGCGACTGCCGTTCTACGTCGCCGCGACCGGTCCGCGCGGGCTGAAGCTGGCGGCTGAGTACGGCCAGGGCTGGGTGACGTACGGGGACCCGAAGGGTCCGGCGGACGTGCCCGTCGAGCGGGCGCCCGAGGTGGTCGGGAAGCAGATCGAGAAGCTGACCGCGGCCTGCGACGCGACCGGGCGGGACGTGCGCGAGCTGGAGAAGATGCTGCTCCAGGGCTCGACGGCGGAGCGGCCGCTTCAGTCGCTGGACGCCTTCGTGGACTGGGCGGGGAAGTACCAGGAGCTGGGCATCACCGAGTTGGTGATCCACTGGCCGGTGCCGGACTCGATCTTCGAGAACGACCTCGCCGTCTTCGAGCAGATCGCCACCGAGGGCCTCGCCCAGCTGGGCTGAGCGTCGCGTCGACCCTGAGGGGAGACCCTCCGCCCCTTAGGGGAGATCGTCGGCGGCGTCATACCGCAGCAGCAGACGGGCTCGTCATTCCAGCTCATAGCCCTTGGCGCGCAAGCCCGTTACGTTGAGCAGGTGTCCACTGCTGTCATCAAGACGGATGGCCTCACCAAGAGGTTCCCCCGGGTCACCGCCCTCGACCAGCTCACCGTCGAGGTGCGGCCCGGGGTGGTCGGGCTGGTCGGGGCCAACGGGGCGGGTAAGTCCACCCTCATCAAGATCCTGCTCGGCCTCGCCCCGGCGACGTCCGGCCGCGGCGAGGTCCTCGGCCTGGACGTCGCCACCCGGGGCCCGGAGATCCGTGAACGGGTCGGCTACATGCCCGAACACGACTGCCTGCCACCGGACGTGTCGGCGACCGAGTTCGTGGTGCACATGGCGCGGATGGCGGGGCTGCCGGCCACCGCCGCCCGTGAGCGCACCGCGGACACCCTGCGGCACGTCGGCCTGTACGAGGAGCGGTACCGGCCGATGGGCGGGTACTCGACCGGCATGAAGCAGCGGGTCAAGCTCGCGCAGGCGCTGGTGCACGACCCGAAGCTGGTGCTGCTGGACGAGCCGACCAATGGTCTCGACCCGGCGGGCCGGGACGAGATGCTGGGCCTGATCCGCCGGGTGCACACCGACTTCGGGATTTCGGTGCTGGTCACCACCCACCTGCTCGGCGAGTTGGAGCGCACCTGCGACCACCTGGTCGTGATCGACGGCGGCAAGCTGCTGCGCTCCTCGTCCACCGCCTCCTTCACCGAGGCGACGGCCGTCCTGGCGGTCGAGGTGACGGACCACCCGCAGGACGCCGTCCCGGAGCCGGGCGACGCCGTCCGGGCACGGCTGGCCGCCGCCGGGCTGTCCGTCCAGCCGGAGGGTTCGCACCTGCTGCTGGTCCGGCTGGCCGGCGACGACACCTACGACACCATCCGCGACACGGTCGCCGGCCTGGGCCTCGGCCTGGTCCGGCTGGAGCAGCGCCGCCACCGGGTCGCCGAAATCTTCACCGACGAGAACAGGGGAGGGACGGACGATGTCGCTGCCTCCTGACACCAGGTCCGCCGACACCGGCGTCATCCACGACATCGGCTACCGCGGCTACACCGGGCCCCGGCTCGGCCGGGCCTACGCGACCCGCTCGCTGTTCACCCAGAGCCTGCGCGCCGCGTACGGGCTCGGGCGCTCCGGCAAGTCCAAGGTGCTGCCGATGCTGGTGCTCGGCGTGGTCACGCTGCCGGCCGTGGTCATGGTGGCGATCGCGCTCGCCACCAGTGCGAAGGAGCTGCCGCTGGACTACCCGCGGTACCTGTCCTCGTTCGTGCTGGTCGTGTCGATCTTCCTGGCCTCGCAGGCGCCGGTGCTGTTCTCCCGGGATCTCCGGTACCACACCGTCCCGCTGTACTTCTCCCGCCCGATCACCCGCGCCGACTACGTCCGGGCCAAGTTCGCCGCCATGGTCAGCGCCCAGTTCCTGCTGATGGCTGCGCCGTTGCTGGTCCTCTACATCGGGGCGCTGCTGGGCGGGCTGGACTTCGGGCACAACACCGGGCACTTCCTGTCCGGCCTGGTCGCCGCCCTGCTGTACTCCCTGGTGCCGACCTCGGTGGCGCTGGTGGTCGCCGCCGCGACCCCGCGCCGCGGCTTCGGGGTGGCCGGGATCATGGGCTACCTGGCGATCAGCACGGCCGTGGTGGCGATCCTGACCCGGATCGGCACCGCCACCGAGCTCACCGTCCCGGACTCCGCCCAGTGGATCGCGCTGCTGTCGCCGAACGACCTGGTGGAGAGCCTGACCAACCAGCTCTTCGACGTCGGCGGGATGGGCGGCCGGATGCACGCGCCCGGCGGGCTCGGCGTGGTCGTCTTCACCGTCGCCGTTCTCGCGATGGTGTCCGGCTCGTACGGGCTGCTGCTGCGCCGCTACCGCAGCGTCTGATGAACCGAGGAGTTTGAGAGGGCGTCATGGCCACCATCACCATCGACAAGGTCTCCCGCTGGTTCGGGAACGTGGTCGCCGTCAACGACATCAGTATGACGATCGGCCCAGGCATCACCGGCCTGCTCGGTCCGAACGGCGCGGGCAAGTCGACCCTCATCCACATGATGAGCGGATTCCTCGCGCCCTCCAGCGGGGCGGTCACCCTGGACGGCGCGCCGATCTGGCGCAACCAGCAGGTGTACCGGCAGATCGGCCTGGTCCCGGAGCGGGAGTCGATGTACGACTACCTGACCGGCTGGGAGTTCGTGCTCGCCAACGCCGAACTGCACGGCCTCGCCGACCCGGGTGCCGCCGCCCGGCGCGCCCTGGACCTGGTGGAGATGGCCTACGCCAAGGACCGCCGCACCGGGACGTACTCCAAGGGCATGAAGCAGCGGGTCAAGATGGCCTCCGCACTGGTCCACGACCCGGCCGTGCTGCTGCTCGACGAGCCGTTCAACGGCATGGACCCGCGCCAGCGGCTCCAGCTGATGGAGCTGCTGCGCCGGTTCGGCGCGGACGGCCGGACGGTGCTGTTCTCCTCCCACATCCTGGAGGAGGTCGAGCAACTGGCCCGGCACATCGAGGTCGTGGTGGCCGGCCGGCACGCCGCCTCGGGCGACTTCCGGAAGATCCGCCGGCTGATGACCGACCGGCCGCACCGCTACCTGGTCCGCTCCAGCGACGACCGCAGGCTGGCCGCCGCGCTGATCGCCGACGGCTCCACGACCGGTATCGAGGTGGACGCGCGGGAACGGGCGCTGCGGATCGAGGCGGTGAACTTCCAGGGCTTCACCACCCTGCTGCCCCGGGTCGCCCAGGAGGCGGACATCCGGCTGTACACCGTCTCGCCGGCGGACGAGTCGCTGGAGAGCGTCTTCTCCTACCTGGTCTCCGCATGAGGCCCGGCGTCCGAGCCACCGAACTCCCGTACCGGACCCAGGAAAGGGCCGACCGACCATGAACCCGACCGTCGCCAGGCTGACCCTGCGCGGCCTGCTGGGCCGCCGCCGCGGCCTCCTGCTGCTGGTGGTCCCCGCCCTGCTGCTGGTCATCTCGGCCGTCGCGAGCGGCACCGCCAGCGGGAACGAGCACGACCTCACCGTCAAGATCCTCGGGCAGCTCGGCCTCGGCACCCTGGTGCCGATCCTCGGCCTGGTCGTCGGCACCGGCGTGATCGCCACCGAGATCGACGACGGCTCGATCGTCTACCTGCTGGCCAAGCCGCTGCCGCGGTGGAAGATCGTCACCACCAAACTGGTCGTCGCGATCGGCACCACCTGGGTGTTCGCGGCCCTCCCGACGCTGCTCTGCGGCCTGCTGCTGATCGGTACCAGGGACGGCATCGCGCTCGGCTACACCGTGGCCGTGCTGGTCGCCGGGGCGGCGTACAGTGCGTTGTTCCTGCTGCTCGGCGTGGTCACCCGGCACGCGGTGGTGGCCGGGCTGGGGTACGCGCTGGTCTGGGAGTCGCTGATCGGCAACTTCGTGTCGGGCGCCCGGACGCTGAGCGTCCAGCAGTGGGGCCGGTCGGTGGCCGAGGCGGTCGCCGGGGACGCCGCGATCGGCGCCGACGTCTCGCTCGGGGTGGCCGTCCCGCTGCTGCTGGCGGTCACCGTGGCGGCGACGGTGCTGGCCTCGGTGAAGCTGGCCGGACTGACCCTGGCCGCCGAGGAGTAGCCGGCCGGGGCCGACCCGGGGTAACTGGGGTCGACCCGGGGCAGCCGGGGACCCGAGCCGGCCTCAACGAGGCCAGCCCGGGTCGGTCCGAGCAGAGGTGCTAGCCGAGCGTCCGGTTGCGGCCCGCGCCCCAGCCGGCCGCGCCGACCACGGTGGCCAGCACCAGCATCAGCACCAGGGTGGCCGTCCAGCCGCCGGTGAGCTGGTGCAGCGCGCCAGCGCCGACCGGGCCCGCCGCCGCGACCAGGTAGCCGACCGCCTGCGACATCCCGCCCAGTTGGGCGGCGCCGGCCGCGCTGCCGGTGCGCAGCACGATGAAGGCCAGGCCCAGGCCCAGCGAACCGCCCTGGGCGACGCCCAGGATGGTCGCCGACACCCAGGCGCCGGACACCGGCGCGATCAGCAGCAGGGCGATGCCGAGGCCGTTCAGCCCGGCCATGGCCACCGCCAGCCCGCGCTGGCGGGTCATCCGGCCGGCCAGCAGCGGCACCAGGAAGGCGCCCGCGACCTGCACCAGGTTGGAGAAGGCGAAGACCAGACCGGCCTCGCCGCGGTCCATGCCGTGGTCGGCCAGGATGGTCGGCATCCAGGCGACCAGGGTGTACACCAGCAGCGACGAGATGCCCATGAAGAGGCTGATCTGCCAGGCCATCGGCGAGCGCCAGATGCCCTCGATCGGCTTCTCGGCCGCCCGACCGGCCGTATGACCGGTCGCCCGACCGGTCGCCCGACCAGCCGCAGGGCCGGCGGAGAGGCCCGTCACTGCCGCGACCGCCGCCCGCTCCTGCCGGGAGCGCAGCACCTGCGGCAGCCAGGCCACCGCGGCGATCAGCGCGAGCAGCGACCAGGTGCCCAGCGAGGCCTGCCAGCCGCCGCCGAGGGCGTGCTCCAGCGGCACCGAGAGGCCGGCCGCCATGGTCGCGCCGACCAGCATGGTGGTCGAGTAGACGCCGGTCATCGCCGCCGCCCGGTCCGGGAACTCCCGCTTGACCAGGCCCGGCATCGACACGTTCAGCACCGCGATGGCCACGCCGATCACCACGCAGCCCGCGTACAGCGCCGCCACCGAGGGCAGCACCCGCAGCAGCACGCCCGCACCCAGCACCAGGACGGCGCCCAGCACCACCCGCTCGGTGCCGAACCGCCGGGTCAGCCGGGGGGTGAGCGGGGCGCCGACGCCCTGGAACAGCACCGGCACGGTGGTGATCAGTCCGCTCGCGGTGGCGGAGAGTCCGAAGGTCCGCTGGATCTCGCCGACCATCGGCGACACCGCCGCCAGGCAGGCGCGCATGTTCAGCGCGACCAGCAGGATGCCGGTCAGCAGCAGCGCGGGGTGGGCCAGCCGGGTGCGGACGGGAAGCGGGAGGGATGTGGTGGCAACCGGCTGCTGGGCACGGGTGACGGCCATGGGTGTGCTGTTCTTTCGTGAATGTGCGCGAGGGCGCGGAGGGCGGAAGGCAGGCGGGTGCCTACGTCACTTCCGGGCCGCGATGGCCGCGAGGAGCTGCTCGACGGCCGCGGTCGGCTCGGCGAGCAGCGCACGACACGCGGCCTCGGCACGGTCGGGGTCGCCGCTTTCGATCGCGTCGACCAGCGCCGCGTGGGTGGCCACGGCCACCTCGGGCATGTCGTGGTCGCCGAAGGCCGAGGTCATCGACTCGCGCACGGAGGCGCCGAAGTAGCGGTAGACCTCGGTGAGCGCCGGGTTGTGCGCGGCCTCGACGATGGCGGTGTGGAACTCCAGGTCGTGCTCGACGGTGGCCTCGCGGTCGGTCCGCTCGGCGTGCGAGGCGATCACCTCGGCCTCGCGGGCCAGCGCGGCCCGCATCCGCTCGACGTCCTCGCGGGTGTGCCGCAGCGCGGCCAGTCGGGCGGCCTCGGTCTCCAGTGCGGCCCGGACCTCCAGGACGTCCCGGATGCCCGAGCGCTGGACGCCGCGCAGGACGGCGGCCGGGTCGCTGGTGGAGCGGACGAACGTCCCCTCGCCCTGGCGGGAGACCAGCATGCCGGCGTGCACCAGCACCCGGATCGCCTCCCGGACGGTGTTCCGGCCGACCTGCAGCCGCTCGGCGAGCTCGTGCTCGGTGGGGATCTGCGATCCCACTGGCCAGACGCCGCCGGCCAGTTGCTCGCGCAGCTGGTCGATCGCGGTGTCCACCAGGGAGCGCCGTCCGGCCGCCTGGAGGCTGTTGCCGTCGTTGGTCATGCCGGTGCTCCCTTCGTCGTTGGTCGCCGCGTCGCTGGTCAACGCCGGTCGTCGGTCATCCTACAACCGCTTGCCCGGTCATCCTACAACTGGAGGTGAACCCTCGCCGAACACCACGACGTGATCCGAAAGAGAGCCCCTAGACGCCCGGGTAGAGCTGTTCCAGGACGACGGCGACGCCGTCCTCGTCGTTGCTCGCGGTGACCTCGTCGGCGACGGCGAGCAGTTCCTCGTGGGCGTTGGCCATCGCCACGCCGCGGGCCGCCCAGCCGAACATCGGCACGTCGTTGGGCATGTCGCCGAAGGCGATGGTGTCGGCCCCGCGGACGCCCAGGCGGCGGGCGGCGACGGCCAGCCCGGTGGCCTTGGACAGGCCCAGCGGCAGCAGTTCGACCACTCCGGCGCCGGCCATCACGACGCCGACCAGGTCCCCGGCGACGCGGCGGGCGGCCTCGGCGAGCGCGTCGTCGGTCAGGCCCGGGTGCTGGATGTAGAGCTTGCTGACCGGGGCGTCGAGCAGCTGGTCGCGGTCGACCCGGACGACCGGCAGGTCGGAGCCGATCAGCAGTTCGTAGCCGGGGCCGGCCAGCACCTGGCCGTCCAGGCCGTCCTGGTTGGCGGCGACGGCCAGCGGGCCGGTCTCGGCCTCGATCTTGGCGATGGCGAGCGCGGCGAGTCGGCGGTCCAGGGTGAGGGAGGTGAGCAGCCGGTGCGCGCCGGCGTCGTACACCTGGGCGCCCTGGCCGCAGACGGCTATCCCGGTGTAGCCGATCTCGTCGAAGACCGGGCGGGCCCAGGCGGCGGAGCGGCCGGTGACGACGATGTGCAGCGCGCCCGCGCCGGTGGCCGTGGCCAGGGCGGCGCGGGTGCGCTCGGAGACGGTTTCCGCGCTGGTCAGCAGGGTGCCGTCGAGGTCGGGGGGGGCGCCCCCCGGGGGGGGGGGGCGCCCCCCCCCCCGGCCCCCCCGGGGGGGGGGGGCGGGGGGGGGGGGTGGGGGGGATGGTGGGCGCGCGTGGGTCCCGGGGGGGCGCGGGGGGGGGGCGCCCCCCCGGCCGGTGGCCCCGCCCCCCACCGCTCGGGTGCTCACCGTTGGGGGAGACGGGGCTGGGGCTGGTGGTGCTCATGGGCCGTACGTCTCCCGGGAGTTGCGGGTGGTGCGGGTGGCGCGGTGCTACTTGACCGGTTCGAGGACGGTCCGCCCGCCGAGGAACGGCCGCAGCGCCTCGGGCACGGCCACCGAGCCGTCGGCCTGCTGGTGGTTCTCCAGGATCGCCACGATGGTGCGCGGGATGGCGACCAGGGTGCCGTTCAGGGTGGCCAGCGGGCGGGTCTTGCCCTCCTCGCGCATCCGGATGGAGAGCCGGCGGGCCTGGTACTCGGTGGTGTTGGAGGTCGAGGTGACCTCGCGGTACTTGCCCTGGGTCGGGATCCAGGCCTCGATGTCGAACTTGCGCGCGGCCGAGGCGCCGAGGTCGCCGGAGGCGACGTCGATCACCCGGTAGGGCAGCTCCAGCGCGTTGAGGAAGTCCTTCTCCCACTGGAGCAGGCGGCGGTGCTCGTTCTCGGCGTCCTCGGGAGTGGTGTAGACGAACATCTCCACCTTCTCGAACTGGTGGACGCGGATGATGCCGCGGGTGTCCTTGCCGTAGGTGCCGGCCTCGCGGCGGAAGCAGGACGAGTAGCCGGCGTAGCGCAGCGGCAGCTTCTCGGCGTCGAGGATCTCGTCCATGTGGTACGCGGCGAGCGGGACCTCGCTGGTGCCGACCAGGTACCGGTCGTCCTCGGCGAGGTGGTACACGTTCTCGGCGGCCTGGCCGAGGAAGCCGGTGCCGTCCATGGCGGCGGGCCGGACCAGGGTCGGGGTGATCATCGGGATGAAGCCGGCCGCGGTGGCCTGGGCGATGGCCATGTTGACCAGGGCGAGCTCCAGCAGCGCGCCGACACCGGTCAGGTAGTACGAGCGGGCGCCGGCGACCTTGGCGCCGCGCTCGGTGTCGATCGCCCCCAGGATCTGGCCGAGCTCGACGTGGTCGCGCGGCTCGAAGCCCTCGGCGGCGAAGTCGCGCGGGGTGCCGATCTCCTCCAGGGTGACGAAGTCCTCCTCGCCGCCGACCGGGGCGGCCGGGTCGATGAGGTTCGCCAGCGAGCGGAGCAGGCGCTCGGCCTCCTCCTTGGCCACGCCCTGCTCGGCGTCCGCGGCCTTGACCGCGGCGGCCAGCTCCTTGGTGCGCTGCAGCAGGGCGGCCTTCTCCTCGCCCTTGGCCTGGGCGACCTGCTTGCCGAGCGTCCGCTGCTCGCTGCGCAGTTCGTCGAAGCGACTGCCCGAGGACCGGCGCCGTTCGTCGGCGGAGAGGAGGGCGTCGACCAGGTCGACGTCCTCGCCACGGACGCGCTGCGAGGCGCGCACTCGGTCAGGGTCCTCACGAAGCAGGCGAAGGTCAATCACAGGCCCAAGCGTACCGGGCGCAGGCTCGTCCACCGGTACGGGTTTTCCCCTGGGGATAACCGCCCGGATCCTGTGGATAACTTCTGTGGGGAACGGGCGGGGCCAGGGTTATCCACAGGATCCGGGCGGTGCCTGTGGATTGAAGGGGAGGTCGACCCTCCGATCACCGAAGCCAGGGAATTGAGGTTTCAAACCTCATTTGACCTTCTCGGGTGAGGGAATTGAAGCACTCAGACAGGTGATTTGCTGGCACACGGGTGACTCTGGTCCGATTAGTCATCTCTACGCCGCTAACCAATGATCCGACCGAAACCCGCAGTGGCTATACCGGTTTGTCGACTCATCCCCAGGCCTGTGGATAACTTTCGGCTGTGGATAGTCCCCGCCCCTGTGGATGGCGGGTTCCGGGGCCACGGGCCCCTGTGGACGACGGGTGCGGTCACCCGCCCCCTTCCGTCCGGCCGCGGGAAAACGATCGGAAAAGGGCGGAAAGACAACGGGCGGCGATCGGATGTTGTCGCGGTGCCGTCGCGGTGCCGTCGCGGTGCCGTCGCGTGGATCAGATGTCGCCGCGCCCGTCGAGGCACCGGGAGAGCCAGTCGGCGGCGGCCGTGAAATCGTCGTCCGAGGTCCCCGGCCGCCGGTGCGTGGAGACCTGCCGGTCGGCGCGCGGATAGGAGCCGAGGAACCGCACCTGCGGGCAGATCCGCTTCAGCCCCATCACGGCCTCCGCCACCCGGCGATCGGACAGGTGCCCCTCGCAGTCGATCAGGAAGCAGTAGTTGCCGATGCCCTCGCCGGTCGGCCTCGACTCGATCCGCATCAGGTTGACCCCGCGCACCGCGAACTCCTGGAGCAGCTCCAGCAGCGCGCCCGGGTGGTCGTCCGGCAGCCAGACCACCATCGAGGTCTTGTCCGCGCCGGTCGGCGAGGAGACCCGGCCCGGGCGGCCGACCAGGACGAACCGGGTGGTCGCGGTCTGCGCGTCCGCGATGTCCTTGACCAGCGGGTCCAGCCCGTAGATCGGCGCCGCGAACTCGCCCGCGAACGCCCCGTCGTAGCGGCCCTCGGCGACCAGCCGGGCGCCGTCCGCGTTGGAGGCGGCCGACTCCCACTGCGCGTCCGGCAGGTTGGCCGCCAGCCAGCGGCGCACCTGCGCCTGGGCCACCGGGTGGCTGGTCACCGTCTTGACCCCCGCCAGGTCGGTGCCCGGCCGCACCAGCAGCGCGAAGGAGATCGGCAGCAGCACCTCACGGTAGATCATCAGCGGTGTGCCGGCGGCGAGTTCGTCATTGGTCGCGGTGACGGCGCCCTCGACCGAGTTCTCGATCGGGACGAACGCCCCTGAGGCGTCCCCGCCGCGCACCGCGTCCAGCACCAGCGGCACCGAGGCCAGCGGCACCAGCTCCCGGGTCGCGGCCTCGGGCAGGGTGCGCAGCGCCGCCTCGGTGAAGGTGCCGGCCGGGCCGAGGTAGGTGTAGCGGGTGGCCGACATGACGCCTCCGTGGGGAACAGGGTGGAACCGGGGCAGGGGTGTTGCCGAAGAAGTCACCATAACGACTCCGCGCGCCGGCCAGGAAAGCGTTTCAGTGGCCGGGACCGGAGACCGTCGGGGGCGTGCTACTCGAAGAGCTGCTGGCCGAGGTAGCCGCCGGCCGGGACGCCCGGCGGCACCGCGTACAGGCCGCTGGCCTCGTGCCGCAGGAAGCGGGAGAGGCCGTCCCCCCGGGCCAGTTTGCGTTGCACCGGGGTGAAGCCCTTGCGCGGGTCGGCCTGGAAGGCGAGGAAGAGCAGCCCGGCGTCCGGCGAGCCGTCGGGCAGCAGGCCGTCGTGGTACGAGAACCCGCGCCGCAGCATCGCCGCCCCGCCGTTGGCGGCCGGGGCGGCCACCCGGACGTGCGCGTCGGCGGGGATCGCCAGCGCGCCGTCCGGGCCCTGCGCGGCCAGGTCGACGGGGGTGCGCTCGCCGGCCCCGGCGGGCGCGCCGAGCGGCGCGCCGTCCGACTTGCGCCGCCCGATCACCCGCTCCTGCCGGTCGGTCGGCAGCGCCTCCCAGTTGTCCAGCAGCATCCGGATCCGCCGGAACACCAGGTACGAGCCGCCGGCGAGCCAGGCCGGCTGGTCCGGCCCGGCGGTGCAGAACACCTTGGCGGCGAAGCCGTCCTCGCCCGGCTGGGGGTTGTTGGTGCCGTCGATCTGGCCCATCAGGTTGCGGCCGGTCATCGGGCGCGCGGTGGCACCGGGCGTACGGGCGAAGCCGGCCGACTGCCAGCGCAGTGCCGCCGTGCCGGCCGCCTGGCGTTGCAGCACCCGCAGCGCGTGCACGGCCACCAGGGCGTCGTCGGCGCCGATCTGGACGAACAGGTCGCCGTCGCCGCGCGCCGGGTCGAGCGCGTCGGCGGGGAAGGGCGGCAGCGGTTCGAGCGCCTGCGGGCGGCGGTCGGCCAGCCCGGCCTTGTCGAACAGGGCGGCGCCGAAGCCGACGGTGAGGGTGAGCGAGCAGGGGCCGGCGTCCAGCGCCACCTGGTTGTCGGCGTCCTCGGCCGGCTGCCCGGCGGTCAGCCGCTCGGCGGCCTTCGTCCAGCGCTGGAGCAGGGTGCGCAGCCCGTCCCGGCCGACGCCCTCGGCCAGGTCGAAGGCGGCCAGCTGGACCCGGGCCTGCTGGGGTTCGAGGATGCCGGCCTGGTGCTCGCCGTGGAACGGCACCCGGGCCGTTCCGAGCGCGCCGCCCGGCCCGGCGGCGGGCGCCGCGCCGGGGTGGCGGTCCAGGGCGACCGCCCCGGCGACGCCGGCTCCGGCGCCGGCCAGCAGCCCGGCGCCGGCGGTGCCGAGCAGGGCCCGCCGGGTGAAGCCGGCGCGGCCGGGCGCCTGTGCACCCTGTGCTGCAGGCCTCTCCGCCTCCGCCCTCTCCGTCGTGTCCCGGTCCGCCGTGGTGCGGTCCGTCGAGGTGTGCTCCATCGCGGTCAGCCGATCTTGAACTGCTGGGTCGGGGTGGTCTGGTCGATGTCGGAGGAGCGGATCTGCACCGACACCACCCAGGTGCCGGCCAGCGGCAGCTGCGCGGTGCCGCTCCAGCGGCCGGTGCCCTCCGGGGCGAGCGCCACCGGCAGCGGGCCGAGGTCGCGGTCCGGCAGGGTGAAGGCGAGCTGCACCTCGGGGACGTCCACCGGCTGCCCGTCCGCGCCGGTCAGCGCGAGGTGCACCTCGTTCGGGCCGGTCCGGGCCGGGTTGAGGGTGACGGTCGCGGTCCCCTTGGCGTTCGGGGTGCGGCCCTTGGTGTCGTACGGGAGCTTGAGCTCCACGGTGCGGCCCGGCTCGGTCTGCGGGGCGGGCGCGCCCCCGGCGGCCGGCCCGGTCGCGGGTGCGACGGCACCGGCCTTGACCTCGCTCGCCACCCGCCCGGGCGGGGAGTTGGTGAGCATCGTGGTGACCACCAGCACCGCCACCGCGACCAGCGCCTCGACCAGCACCGAGCGGCGCAGCCCGGCCCTGGTCGGGGTCAGCCCGCGCTCGCGCCCGGCGCTCTCCCGGGCCGCCTGCTGGCGGGCCAGCTGGGCCTGCCGGAGCGGGTCCTCGGAGTGCGCGGCGGCTGCGCCGACCGGCTCCGGCACCGCGGCCGGTTCGATCTCCGCCGCCTCGGCCGGGGCCGCGCGCAGCCGGGCCAGCCAGGTGCGGGAGAACCAGGCGGCGCCGAGCATCACGGCCACGCAGCCGGTCTTCACCAGCAGCAGCCGCCCGTACTCGGTGCCGGTCAGCGCGCCCCAGCTGCCGAGGCCGCGCCAGGACTGGTAGACGCCGGTGGCGGCCAGCACCGCGACCGAGCCGAAGGCGACCTTCGAGAAGCGGTCGACGACCTGCGCGCCGACACCCTCGCGCAGCGCGACCAGCAGCGCGGCCAGGCCGCCCAGCCAGAGCGCCATCGCGATCAGGTGCAGCATGCCGAGCGGCAGCGACAGCCAGACCTGGATGCCGACCGAGGCGTGGTCGGCGCCGACCCAGGTCGCCGCCAGGGCGATCGAGAGCACCAGCCCGGCGACGCCGAGGCCCAGCCGGGCCTCGCGCTGCGGCCGCTCGGCGGCGCGCTGCTCCAGCTCCCGCAGCTCGGCCTCCTCGGCGTCCGCGGTCTCCGCGTCGCCCGCGCTCCCGGCGCCGCCGGGCTGTGCCGCCGGCCGGGCCGGCTGCCCCAACTGGCCGACCAGCAGCGACAGGAACACCCCGCTCGCCGCGAGCAGCAGCAGCCGGGCGGCCAGCGCGGTGCCGATCCGCTCGTCCAGGGTGGCGCGCACCAGCGACAGGTCGAGGGCCTTGCCGATCCCCGAACCGCGCTCGTACGGGCCGCGCAGCATCAGCACCGCGACGGTGGAGGCCAGCAGCGCCGCCCAGCCGGTCATCAGCAGCCGCTGCATCCGGCGCCGGGTGGCGCCCTCCGGCCAGCAGATCAGCACGAACGCGGCGACGCCGGCGAGCAGCGCGAACGCCGCGTACGCGACGGTGCGCCCGGTGCCGTAGAGGGCGGAGACCAGGCCGTCGGCCTTGGCGCCCTGGAGCGCGGTGGCGGACACCGAGGTGTCCGAGGGCGCGCCGATGGAGAAGGTGAACGCGCCGCCGATCGGGTGCGAGTCCTCCGAGACGGCCCGCCAGGCGACGGTGTACGTGCCGTTGGCGAGCCCGCTGTTCAGTCCGACCCGGGCGGTGTCCGCCTTGCCGTCGGCGTGCCCCGGGTTGCCGGTGTCCACCGCCTTGCCGGCCGGGTCGAGCACCCGCACCGAGTCGCTGGACAGCGACACGGACTCGCTGAAGGTCAGCGTGACCGCCTGCGGGGCGGTGGCGACCACCGAGTTCTGGTGCGGGTCGGTGGACTCCAGGGTGGCGTGCGCGGCGGCCGGTCCGGCGCCGGCGAGCATCAGCGCGAGCAGCGCGCCGAGCGTCCCGAGCAGTCCGGCGATGCGGCGGTGGGCGGCCTTCTCCATGCTGGCGGTCCCCTTAACTCTGGCCGGGGCGGTAGGTGAGCTCCTTGACCGGCACCTTGACCGACAGGGTGCCGGACTTGGCGAAGGTCAGGTCGAGCTCCAGCTCGTCGCCGAGGGCGGGGGCCTTCTGCCATCCCATGATCATCAGGTGGGTGCCGCCGCGGGCGAACTGCAACGCGCCGTGCGCGGGCACGTCCAGGCTCGGGACCTGCTCCATGCTCGACGGGGTCGAGCGGTGCATGGTGACGGACTCGGCGCCCGGGCTGCTCACCTTGACCAGCTGGTCCTGCCCGCCGTCGTTGCGGACGGTCAGGTAGCCGGCGGCCATCCCGCCGGCCGGGGGCAGCGGGATGTAGGAGTCGGCGACGCTCAGCTTGGCCGCCCCGCCGCCGGCACCGTCCTGACCGCCTGCCCCGCAGGCGACCAGGATGGCGCCGCCGCCCAGGGCCGTCGCCAGTACCGCGCCCGTGAGCGCCGTCCGCCGGAAGCCGAGGGTCGCGCGGCCGGCCGGGGCGTGGCCGGTCGAGGCCTTCATGCCGCGACCCCCTTGGCGAGCAGCGGCAGGTCGTGCTCGTAGGTCTTCTCCTCGGTGCCGCTCAGGTAGAGCACGTGCGCCTTGTCGTCCGAGGGGAGGAAGGCCAGCACCTGCGCGCCGTGGGTCGAGGTGACGGTGCCGTCCGCGTTGACCACCGGGTCCTCGATCATGATGCCGAGCGACCTGGCGGCCGTCTTCACCTTGGCCAGGTCGCCGGTCAGGCCTATGAAGTCGCTGCCCATCGAGTCCAGCCAGGTGCGCAGCACCTTGGGGGTGTCGCGCTGCGGGTCGGTGGAGACGAAGACGACGTTGACCTTCTGCCGCTCCTCGGCCGGGAGCGCCTTCATCGCGACGCCGATGTCGCCCATGGTGGTGGGGCAGACGTCCGGGCAGCTGGTGTAGCCGAAGAACAGCAGCGTGGTCTTGCCGTTGGTCTGCTGCCGCAGGTCGTACGGCTGGCCGGAGGTGTCGGTCAGCTGGAGGTCGGGCTTCTCGAAGTTCTTGGTGAGCACCGTGCCCTGGTACGGCGAGTCGGACTTCTGCTTGGTGACCTTGGCGGGGGTCGAGCCGCCCCCGGAGGAGCCGCAGGCGGTCAGCGTCAGGGCGGCGGCGAGCGCGACGGCGGCCGCGCCGGCCAGGCGGGTGGTGCGGGTGGTGCGGGGCATGGGAGATCCGATCGTGCGGGGTGGGACCGCCGGCGGGACCGTACCCGGGGCGTGGGTACGGCCCCGCCGGCGGGGTGGGTCAGGAGGCGGAGCCGCTGCTCCGGCGGCGCAGGCCGAGCACGCCGACGGCGGTGCCGATCACGCCGACCACGATGCCGACCACGCCGAGCACCCGGGCGGTGGAGTCGCTGGACTTGGCGCCGGCCGGGCCCGCGGTGTGGTCGGCGCTGTCGCCGTGGGCGCCCGCGGAGGGGGAGGCGGTGACGCCGCCGTGGGCGTCCTCACCGGCGGCGGCCTTGGTGAGCTTCAGGACGGGGGCCGGGTGGGCCGGCTCGGGCTGGCCGTCCTTGGACTCGTCGATCCAGCGGACGACGTCGCCGTTGTCGTAGGTCTGCAGGGTCTTGAAGACCATGCTGTCGGCGTCGGACGGCAGCGGGCCGATCGAGACCCGGAACTCCTGGAACTGACCGGGGGCGATCTTGGTGCCGGCGTCGGCGGTCCAGGTGATCTTGGAGACGGCCTCGTTGACGTCGCTGCCGTGCACCTTGATCGGCTTGTCGAGCTTCGCCTTCTCGACGGCCGCGGTCCAGCCCGGCAGCGGCAGGGTGCGGACGGAGGCCAGCGGGTGGTCCAGCGGGAGGTTGACCTCCAGCTTCACCGTGCCGGCGGCGTCGCTCTCGTTCGGCACCCGGAAGTCGACGGCCGTGTAGCCGCCCTGGGCGGCCGCACCCGGGTTCACGGTGACGTGCGCGAACGCGGGGCCGGCCAGCGCCACCACGGAGGCGGCGGCGGTGAGGGCGACGGCGGCGAGACGGCGGGTGGGAAGGGAACGCATGATGCGGTGTCTCCGATCGGAGCTCGGCGGACCGGCCCGCGTCCGGGCGACGGGAAGACCGTGCCTCGGCGGGGCCGCGCGTGGGGACGTGCTGGGGACGTGTGGGGGCGGAAACCGGGGCCGTCGGCGTGTCGAGGACACACGGGATGTCGGGGACACACGGGACCGGCCCGGGGACGCTGCGCACGACCGGGGCCCGACACGAACGGGGCGCCAGGAGCCGGATCAGTACGCGAAGACCCCGCGCGGCGGACCGCGCCGCACCACGCTGTGCCGCAGCGCGGCACCCGCCGGAAGCGGACTCTCCCCGCCCCGGACCCCGAACCGACGGGCCGGACCGGCCGCGCCGAACAGGCCGCGCAGCAGCGCCGCCACCAGCACCAGCGCCGACCGCAGCGGCGCCGCCCAGTGCTCCCGGGCCGCCGACGCGGTCACCCGCACCAGCCGCCACAGCGCCGCCTCACCACGCCGCAGCCACCAGCCCGCCACCAGCGCGGCGGCCAGGTGCCCGGCCAGCATCGACGGCGTCATCCCGAACACGCCGCCCTGCCACCACGGGGCGACGGCGTACGCGTTCGGGTCCAGGCCCGCCGAGGAGACCAGCTGCTCGGCGGTCGGGCTCCCGGGCAGGCCGGCCAGCGTGCCGGGGCGCGCCTCGTTGCAGATCAGCCGGCCCGCCACGGTCGGCAGGGTCAGCGGACCGGAGCCGCCGTGGTGCATGCCGGCCATGCCGCCGATCGCCGCGTGGCCGTTGAAGCTGTGGAACAGGCAGTGCAGCCCGAGCTGACCCGCGCCCAGCGCACCGGCGATGGCCGTCAGCGAACGCTCCCGCCCACCGCAGGCCACCGCGAGCACCAGCACCGCGGCGAAGCCCGTCGCCAACGCGGCCGGCGGCACGTTCCCGCCACCCGCCAGGGCGTGCCCGGCGGCCGCTATCAGCGTGCACACCAGGGCGAACGGGACGGCCCGGGCAAGCCGCAGATCCCAGGCGGCGGCCCCCACCGGCGCATCCGGTGCGAGGGCGCCCGGGAGCGGGGCGGCGGGGAGGGCAGTCATGGCCGAGACATCATCTCACCGCCTACCTCGCCCGCGTGGGCAGGGTGGGAAATCCCTACGAATGCCCCGTTCGGCAGCGGCGTGCAGGCCGGAGAGTGCGCCACTCGGCACAATCCACGGCCTCAGTCCATCCGCCGAACGGGCGGCAGCGGGCCCCGGGCACGGTTCACCGCCGAATCGCCCGGAGATACCTAGTTGTATGTGGAGCCGCAGCCAGGAGGGACCTCCCGTGGACATCTGGTGGACTCTGCACCTCAAGCGCGACCCGGCCAGCGTCCCGCTGGCCCGGCGCATCCTGCTCGGTGCCATGGCGACGGCGGGCGTCGACCCGCAGATCGCCCACGACCTCGGCGTCGCCCTCAGCGAGGCCTGCGCCAACGCCGTCGAGCACGGCGCCGGCGGGCGGCCCGACGACGGCTTCCAGGTCACCGCCTCGATCAGCGGCGACCGCCTGCGGATCGAGGTCACCGACTCCGGCCCCGGCCTGCCCGGCCCCGTCGGCACCCCCCCCCCCCCGCGGGGCCGCCGCCCCCCCGCCCCCCCGGGCGGGGGTAAAAAAACACACACCCCCCG
>NZ_JBHWIR010000016.1:0-33373 GCF_042731835.1 Kitasatospora sp. NPDC059817
CCACCTCCGCACGTCCGCAGCCGTACCGCCGAACCCGGTAACGGCCCCCCGGGGCCCGCCCCCCGCGGCGGGGGGACCGCTCGAGGTTAACCCAAAACCCCCACCCCGAAAACCACGTGGTGTGGGGGGGGGCGGGGGGGTGGCTCCACACCCCTTGGGGGTGTTGGGGCGTGGTGGTTGTCTGGGGGTGGTTGTGGTGGGGGTGGGTGTGTCGTCTCCCCACCCCCACCCCCCCCCGCGCGTCCCGGACGAACCGGGGCCGCCTCCCCCCGCGAGGCTGCCCCGGCCGGTGGGGGAATCGGGACGTGCTGCCGGAGCGGGGACCGGTGACCGGTCCGCGTCCGAACGACGCCGTCGGGCGGCGAACCGCGCCGACCAGAGAACTGTGCACGACGGACACGTGCACATGCGAGCGTTCCCGGGGGTTGTGAGACACTTCCGTCCGTCTCAGCGCCATGACCTGGGGTTTGGGACGCCGGACCGGTGAGTTTGGAGAAGCGGAGACACCCGAACGGCCCGGGCCGGAGCCCGTTCCGCTCTCCCCGTCCCCCCGTTCCCGTCTCGCATCGTTGGAAGGCCCCATGGGTTCCGCCTGGAAGAACCTGCCCGAAGAGCTGTCCGGACCCGCCCGGCTCCTGGCCGAGGAGCTCCGGGCCATCAAGGACGCCGCCGGACTCTCGCTGTCCGAGCTGGCCGCCCGGACGCACTACAGCCGGGCCTCCTGGGAGCGCTGGCTGAACGGCAAGCGGGTCATCACCGGGCAGGCGCTGGAGGCGCTGACCGGGGCGGTGGACTGCGACGGGCCGGCCCTGCGGGCGCTGCGGGAGCAGGCCGTGGCGGGGCCCGAGGAGGACGGCGGGCCCGGCGCCCCGGAGGAGCCCGCCGCGCAGGCGGCCCCCGAGCGGCCCCGGGCGGCGCAGCCCCCGACAGACCGGACCGGCGCGCCCGCCACACCCGCTGCCTCCGACGTACCCGATGTGACCGACGTACCCGATGTGACCGATGTGACCGTCGCACCCGGCGAGCCCGGCGGCGCCGTGACGGCACCCGTGACGTGGTGGCGGCGCCCGGCGACGCTGCTGACCGGCGCCGCCCTGCTGGTGGCCCTGCTGGTGCTAATCGGCCTGCGGGCCACCCGGCACCAGGAGCAGCCCCAGACCGTCGCCGAGCCCGTCCCGACCGCCACTGCGGCCAAGCCCGTCCCGGGCGCTCCCGTCTGCCAGGCCGTCGGCTGCGCGCACAAGGACCCCAAGGCCACCGGCTGCGGCAAGGACGCCCGGACCCTGCAGACCGACGTCATCGGCAAGGTCGTCGTCTACCTCCGGTACAGCCAGACCTGCCAGGCGGCCTGGGCGGCGATCACCGAGGGCGAGCCGAACGACTACGCGACCATCACCGACGACTCCGGCCAGAGCGAGACGGCGCTCATCCACTGGGGCTACGACAACTACTCGTCGATGCTGGACGCGGCCGACCCGGCCGTCACCTTCCAGGTCTGCGGGTACCAGCCGGCCGGGCACGTCTGCACCTCGCCCGTCTCCGGCCTGGCCGCCGTGGTGGCCTCCACCCCGATCCCGATCGGCCCCGCCTCGCCGCCCCCGGGCACCGGCCCGGACGCGGCGGCCACCGACCCGCCCTCCCCGGCACAGCCGACCGACACGCAGCCCGCCACCGCGCAGCCCTCCCCAGGCCGGTCCTAGGGTCCCCAGCTGGTCCCGGCCGGGGACCGGCGGGCCGCTCAGTCGAGATACCCGCGCAGCTGCGCCGCGAAGGCGTGGTCGCGGAGCTTGATCAGCGTCTTCGACTCGATCTGGCGGATCCGCTCCCGGGTCACGCCGAACACCGTGCCGATCTCCTCCAGCGTGCGCGGGCGGCCGTCGTCCAGCCCGTAGCGGAGCTGGACGACCTGGCGCTCCCGCTCGCCCAGGGTGGCCAGGACGGCGTCCAGGTGCTGGCGCAGCAGCAGGAAGGTGGCGGACTCCGCGGGTGAGGCGGCGTCGGCGTCCTCGATCAGGTCGCCGAGCGCGACGTCGTCCTCCTCGCCGACCGGGGTGTGCAGCGAGATCGGCTCCTGGGCCAGCCGGAGCAGCTCACGCACCCGCTCCTCGGTCAGCTCCAGGGCGGCGGCGATCCCGGCCGGGGTCGGTTCCAGCCCGCGCTCCTGCAGCAGGGCGCGCTGCACCCGGATCACCCGGTTGATCAGCTCGACCACGTGCACCGGCACCCGGATCGTCCGGGCCTGGTCGGCCAGCGCCCGGCTCATCGCCTGCCGGATCCACCAGGTCGCGTACGTGGAGAACTTGTAGCCGCGGGCGTAGTCGAACTTCTCCACCGCCCGGATCAGGCCCAGGTTGCCCTCCTGGATCAGGTCCAGCAGGGTCAGCCCGCGGCCGACGTAGCGTTTGGCGACGGACACCACGAGCCGCAGGTTCGCCTCGATCAGCCGGCGTTTGGCGATCCGGCCGCGCACCACCAGGGTGTCCAGTTCGCGGGCCGGCGGGTCGGACGGCGGGGGGTCGCCGTTCAGCCGCTCCTCGGCGAACAGGCCGGCCTCGACCCGGCGGGCCAGCTCCACCTCCTCGGCGGCGGTGAGCAGGCGGACCCGGCCGATCTCGCGCAGGTACTGGCGGAGCAGGTCCGGCGCCGGGCCGGCGTCGCCCTCGGCCTGCGGGCGGGGCTCCTCCTCGTCCCCGTCGCCGGGCTCCGGGTCCTCGGCGTCGGGGTCCGTCTCCGGGGCCTCGGGGTGGCCCTGCGGCACGCCGCAGGCGCCGTCCGGGGGCGCGGCCCCGGCCCGGCCGTGGTCCGTCTCCCGGTCCCCGGCCGGGCCGGCGGGGTGCGGTCCGGTGCCGGCGCCGGGCGGTGCGGCGGTCAGCGCGCCAGTCGGTGCGGCGGTCGGTGCGGCGGTCGGGCTGGAAGTCGGGCTGGAGGTCGCGGCAAAGCCTCGGTCCACGGGCATCCCTCGGGGCGGGCGCGACTCTGGCGGACCCGCGCTGAACGGAGGTGGGACGCCCTCCAGTGTGCGGTACGCCACACTCCGTGGCCGAGACTCGTGCGTCGACTTTCTGGGCCGCTCCCACGGCCCCGCCGCGCTCCTACAGCGCCGCCGCGCCCTGGCTGCGGAGCTGCTGGCCGTACTGCTGGAGCTGCCACAGCTCGGTCTGCACCGCGTGCTGCTGCTCGGCGTCGGCCCGGTGGCCGAGCCGCTGCAGGTAGCCGCGGACCTCGGCGATCCGCCGGTCCACCGCCAGCAGGCGCAGCTTCACCAGGAACTCCCCGGCGTAGACCGCGTCCACCTTCCGGCGGGAGCGCACCGGCTCGACGGTCAGCTCGGTGACGAGCGAGCGCACCTGGTCGTCCGGGGCCGCCTCGCGCACCACGCTGGTGAAGTCGGGCAGCGTCGCCCCGTACGCGGCACCGCCGGCCTTGGCGATGGCCTGCCGGACGGCCGTGTACGGCAGGGTGGGGAACTCGTCCTCGCCGTAGTGGTCGAAGGCCGGGCTGACCAGGTCCGGGTGCTGGAGCGCCAGCTTGAGCAGCTCCCGTTCGACGAACTGGGCCGGGTCGCGCGGGTTGAGCCGGAAGGCGGGCTGCGCCGGGCGCACCGGCGCGGGCTCGGCGCGGCGGCCGCGGTCGGCGCCCCGGGGGTTCTGCTGGCGCTCGCGGTCCCAGCGGGCCAGCTGGGAGACCCGGCGGACGACGAAGGGCTCGTCCAGGATGCCGAGCATGCCGGCCAGGCGGACGGCGTACTCGTGCTGGATCGAGCGGTCCTTGATCTTGGCGACGATCGGGGCCGCCTCCTCCAGGGCCGCCGACCGCCCCTCCGGCGTCTCCACCCGGTGCTTGGACACCGCCGAGACCAGCGCGAACTCGAACAGCGGGACGGGGTTGTCGATCAGCTGCTTGACCGCCTCGTCGCCCTGGGCCAGGCGCAGTTCGCACGGGTCCATGCCGCCCGGGCTGACCGCGATGGAGGTCTTGGCGGCGAACTTCTGGTCGTCCTCGAAGGCCCGCAGGGCGGCCTTCTGGCCGGCCGCGTCGCCGTCGAAGGTGAAGACCGTCTCGCCGCGGTACTGCGAGGTGTCCATCAGCAGCCGACGGATGATCTTGATGTGGTCCTCGGCGAAGGCCGTACCGCAGGTGGCCACCGCCGAGGTGACCCCCGCCAGGTGGCAGGCCATCACATCGGTGTAGCCCTCGACCACGACCGCGCGGCCCGACTTGGCGATCTCCTTCTTCGCCAGGTCGATGCCGTACAGCACGTGCGACTTCTTGTAGATCGGCGTCTCGGGGGTGTTCAGGTACTTCGGGCCGTTGTCGTCCTCGCGCAGGCGGCGGGCGCCGAAGCCGACCACCTCGCCCGCGATGTCCCGGATCGGCCAGACCAGCCGGCCCCGGAAGCGGTCGATCAGGCCGCCGCGCTGGCCCTGCGAGGCCAGGCCGCCGAGCAGGATCTCCTTGTCGGTGAAGCCCTTGCCGCGCAGGTAGCGGACCAGGTGCTCCCAGCCCACCGGGGCGTAGCCGACGCCGAAGGTCTTCGCGGCCTCCTCGTCGAAGCCGCGCTCGGCCAGGAAGCGGCGGCCGATCTCCGCCTCCGCCGAGGCCAGCTGCTCCCGGTAGTAGGCGGCGGCCACCTTGTGCGCCTCGACCAGGCGGGTCCGCTCGCCCTGCTGGTGGCGGGGGCTGTAGCCGCCCTCCTCGTAACGCAGGGTGATGCCGGCCTGGGCGGCCATCCGCTCGACGGCCTCGGCGAAGGTGAAGTGCTCGATCTTCATCAGGAAGGCGATGGTGTCGCCGTTCTCCTGGCAGCCGAAGCAGTGGAAGACGCCCTTGGCGGGGTTCACGTAGAACGAGGCGGACTTCTCGTCGTGGAAGGGGCAGACGCCCTTGTACTCGCCGCCGCCACCGTTGGTGAGCTGAACGTAGTCGCCGACCACGGCGTCGATCGGCAGTGCGCTGCGCACCGCTTGTACGTCTTCGTCCCTGATCCGCCCGGCCACCCCGGAAGTCTACTGGGGTGGCCGGGGTTTCCCGGCGGGCCGGTCGTGCCGGGCCGGTTGCACTGCGCGCAGTCGGGCGCCGGGCGGTTGCGCCTGAGCGGTCGGACGCCGGGCGCCGGGCGGTTGCGCCTGAGCGGTCGCGCGCCGGGGCCCGCGGGCGGTCAGGCCCAGGCGGCGCCGACGAGCCTGGCGTGCAGGGCGAGGGCGGAGGCGTCGGTGAGGGTGGCGATCTGGTCGATGACCGCGCGCAGGGCGGCCCGGTCGTCCTCGGCCTCGCGGTAGAGCGCGCCGAACACCGGGTCCAGGCCCTCGGGGGCGCGCTGGGTGAGCACGTACGCCAGCTCGGCGATCACGATCCGCTGGCGGGCCCGCAGCTGGGCCTGCTCGTCGCGCTGCATCACGAAGCGGACGGCGACCGCCTTGAGCACCGCGACCTCCAGCCGGACGCCCCGCGGCACCACCAGCTCGGCCGTGTACCGGGTGAGCCGGCCGGGGCCGTAGCGGGCCCGGGTGGCCTGCTCGGCGGCCAGGCAGAAGCGGCCGATCAGCTGGCTGGTGAGGTCCTTCAGCCCGGCCCGGGCGCGGGCCGTGCCGTCGTACTCCTGGGGCCACCGGTCCTGGCCGAGCAACCGGTCGAGGGCGGCGGCCAGCTCCTCCGGCTCGGCGTCCGGGGCGTAGCGCTCGGCGACCTTGAAGAGTTCGGCCCGCTCGCTCGGCGCGCGCAGCGCGGCCGGGTCGATGTGTCCGGCCTGGAGGCCGTCCTCGACGTCGTGGGTCGAGTACGCGACGTCGTCGGACCAGTCCATGACGGTGGCCTCGAAGCACTTGCGCCCGGCCGGGGAACCGGCCCGCAGCCAGCGGAACACCGGCAGGTCGTCGGCGTAGACGCCGTACTTGGGCGAGGCCGGGTCGGTGGGGTGGGCGCCGCGCGTCCACGGGTACTTGGTGGCGGCGTCGAGGGCGGCGCGGGTCAGGTTGAGGCCGACGCTGCGGCCGGGCCAGGGGGCGAGCCGGGCGGCGGGGTGCTCGCCATCCGGGGCGAAGCGCTTGGGTTCGAGCCGGGTGAGGATGCGCAGCGACTGCGCGTTGCCCTCGAAGCCGCCGCAGGCCTCGGCGGCCTGGTCGAGCGCCTCCTCGCCGGTGTGGCCGAACGGCGGGTGGCCGATGTCGTGGGCCAGGCAGCCGGCCTCCACGAGGTCCGGGTCGCAGCCCAGGGCGGCGCCCAACTCCCGCCCCACCTGGGCGCATTCGAGGGAGTGGGTGAGCCGGGTGCGGGGGAAGTCGCTGCGCATCGGGGCGACCACCTGGGTGGTGCCGGCCAGCCGCCGCAGCGCCGCCGAGTGCAGCACCCGGGCCCGGTCGCGCTGGAACGCCGTGCGGCCGGGGCGCTTGTCCGGTTCGGGGACCCAGCGGGCCTCGGCGGCGTGGTCGTACGGGAGCGGGGCGGCGGCGAGGCGGTGCGCGGTGTCATCCATATGCCTCTCACGGTACGCCGCGCCCCCGACAGCCAGGGTGTGCCGCGCACGAAGGAGTGTGGGCCGGAGCGTGAATCCTGCGGTACGCGCTGGTGTCCGCCCCGGCCCGGGTTGCGCGCCGGTGGCCGCCCCGGCTCGCCGCCTGCGGTCCGGCCCCGGCCCGGCCCCCGGCCTCAGCCGCGGACGGCCTTGAGGACGGCGGCGGCCACCGCCTCCTGCCCCTTGGCGTTGGGGTGGATCGCCGCCAGGCCCGGGGCCGGGAACGGCGGTTCGACCCAGCGGGTGGCCTCGCCCGCGCACATGTCGTGCCCGGCCGAGGGGGCGGCCGCGTCCACGAACACCGCGCCGGCGCCCTCCGCCCGCCGCTTGAGCATGCCGTTGAGCTGCTGCTCCTTCTCCGAGAGGAAGCCCAGGTCCCCGGCCGCGACCGCCTTGCCCAACACCTGTCGGCAGCCGGCCGGGTCGGACGGGAGCAGCGTCGGGTACCCGATCACGTACACCCGGGCCTGCGGGGAGCGGTGCTTGATGTCCTGCAGGATCCGGCCGAGTTGCTCACCGGCCGCGTCGACCTTGCGCTGCACCTCGTCGGTCCCGCCGGAGGCGTAGTGCTCGCGGCAGGGCGAGGGCGCGCGGGTGGCGCCGACGATGCCCTTCACCGCGTCCACCAGGTTCTCCTTGGCGCACTCCTTGACGACCTCCATGAAGCCCGCGTCGTTGCCGCCGATGCCGACCGTCACCACGCGGGTGGCCGCGGTCAGCGCGTCCAGCTGGGGCGGGTTGGTGCCGTGGTCGGTCTCCTGGGCGCCGGTCAGGTCCCCGGTGCGGGCGCCGCTGCAACTGACGTCCTGGAACTGGCCGGCCGGCAGCCCGAGCCCCTTCGCCACCAGGGACGGGTAGTTGACCCCCGAGCGGGAGCAGCCCTTCGGATCGCCCACCTGCGGGGCGATCTTCAGGCCGGCGGTGTACGAGTCGCCGAGGGCCACGTACGGGCCGTTCGGCGGCGGCGTGGACTTGGCGTTCTTGCCGGGCAGCGCGCCCGCGAAACCGTCCGTCCCGCCGTCCGCGGGGGTGCACCCGGCGAGCAGCAGCGCGGCGAGCCCGGCCGTCAGGGCGACGGCCGGGCGGATGGTCCTGGACATGGTCGTGGGCATGGCATCCCCCCGGGGGATAGGCGTCACGGGCAGCTCCGTACGGCGGCGCGTCCCCCGACGCCGCCAGCACCAACGAACGGGGCCCGCGAATGACTCCCGTGACTCCCGGCCGCCGCCGACCCGGCCGGTTCCCGCCCCTGCGGGGCCGATTCCGTGCCGGTCCTACTCCCCGCCCGGGCCCACTCCGCGCCGTACCTACTCCGCGCCGCGCTCGTGCTCGGCCAGGAACTGCTCGAAGCGCCGCCCCAACTCGTCCGCCGACGGCAGGTCCACCGGCTCGGCCAGCAGGCTCTCCCGGCTCTCCGCCCCCGCCACCGCGTCGTACTGGCCCTCCATGCCGCGGATCGCCGAGCGCAACTCGCCGTCCCCGTGCGCCAGCTGCTCCTCGATGTCGGCGTACACCTCGCCGACCCGCTCGCGCAGCCGGGTGCCGGGCAGCACCAGGCCGGTGGCGGACTGCACCGCCTCCAGGATCAGCACGGCGGCCGCCGGGTACTCCGAGCGCGCCACGTAGTGCGGGACGTGCACGGCGAAGCCCAGCACGTCGTGCCCGGCCTCGGCCAGGCGGTACTCCAGCAGCGCCTGGGCGCTGCCCGGGACCTGCGCCTGCTCGAACCACTGCGGGTAGCCGGCCGCCAGGTCGAGCCGGTTGCCGTGCGGGGTCAGGCCGACCGGGCGGGTGTGCGGCACGCCCATCGGGATGCCGTGGAAGTCCACCGCCAGCCGGACCTCGAAGCGCTCCACCAGCTCGCGGACGGCGCCGGCGAAACGCTCCCACTCGACGTCCGGCTCGGGGCCGGTGAGCAGCAGGAACGGCGCACCCGCGCCGTCGCGGACGAGCTGGAGCAGGATCTCCGGCGGCTCGTAGGACGCCCACTGGTCCCGGTCGAAGACCATCGCGGGGCGGCGCGCCCGGTAGTCGACCAGGCGGTCGTGGTCGAAGCGGGCCACCACCTGCGGCGAGCCCGTCTCCAGGAGGTGGGCCACCACCTGGCCGCCGGCCTCGCCGGCGTCCATGAAGCCCTCGAAGTGCTGGAGCAGCACGAGGCCCGCACCGGTGTCGCGCAGCTCCGCGGTGGCCGCGGCCACCGCGGCCACGCCCTGCTGATCCAGCTCGTACAACGCCTGGAAGTCACGCACCGCGCACCCAACCCCGTTCTCTACTCGTCACGACGTACCGGCTTCTCGTCCTCTCCAGCGTGCCGGGCGCCGCCGGAATTCCCGACCCGCCCGTCGGCGGGGTCGGCGGCCTCCCCGGACCGCTCCGGACCATGATCGCACCCGGGTGGAAAGCCCCTGGTCACGGGTGTTCAACGGCCCGTCCGGGGGCGGGTCGCAGCGGCCCGCACCGCCATTCGCGTGCCGCGAAGTGACGCACCGCCTTCTGACGGGTATCGTCCTCTCGCTGCCTCGCATCGTCGCGTCGTCGTCACGTCGTCCCGTAACGCCGTCGGCCACGTCCCGGACCGGTGTTCGGCCAGCCCACACGACGCATCTTGCCTTCATCTGGCCGCCTGTTTCCTTCGCGCTCCCGTTTCCTCATCGGCCATCTCGCGGACGCACACTGTCCCCTCGCTCATCCCCGCCGGACCGGTCCGTGGACCCGAGTCCGTTCCGGCACCGCGCTGCCCGCCTCCGGGCCGCCGCCCCCGCCCCGCCCGACCGGCTCTCCGGCGTGCGCGGGTACCGGCGGGCGTGCTCCGGGGCCGGGGCGACTGTCCCTGCCTCCCGAGCCGTACCCCGGCACGGTAGGCACCCTCCGACCGATGAAGGACCGAAGGTTCCGTGCCCGTACCTGTCATCCTCACCGGCCGCACCGTGCGGCTGGAGCCCCTCGCCGCGCACCACGCCTCGGCCATCGCCGAGGCCGGCGCCGAAGACCGTACGACCTACGCCTTCACGCCCGTCCCGCACGGCCTCGAAGCGGCCCGCGACTACATCGCGCGCGCCCTCGCCGACCAGGCCGCGGGCCGGTCGCTGCCGTTCGCGACGGTGAACGTGGCAACCGGCCGGGTCGTCGGCTCCACCCGATTCCTGGAACTCGACTACTGGCAGGGGCCGATGGTCTGGCCGCCGGTGCCCGGGGTCCCGTTCGGCGACCCGGCCACGGCCGTCCCGGACGCCGCCGAGATCGGCAACACCTGGCTCTCGCCGCGTGCCCAGGGCACCGGCATCAACACCGAGGCCAAGCTGCTGATGCTGCGCCACGCCTTCGAGACCTGGGGGGTGCAGCGGATCTCGCTGCGCGCCGACGCCCGCAACCAGCGCTCGCGCACCGCCATCGAGCGGCTCGGCGCCACCTCCGAGGGCGTCCGCCGGGCCCACTCGCGCGGGCTCGACGGGGTGGTGCGCTCGACCGCGTTCTACTCGATCCTCGACGACGAGTGGCCCGCGGTGCGGGACATCATCGAGCTGCGGATCGCCGCCGCCACCTCGCCCAGCGCCCCGGATCCGGCGATCAACCAGGAGTGCCTTAGACACGGCGGCGGCCCCGGGCATCTGATCACCGCCTGACCCGGACGCCTGCTCACAGCCCGAAGGGGGCTACGGCCGCCACCCGTAGCCCCTGACGGCCAGGCCGAGGACCTCGCTCTCCGGGGCGGCTCGGCGCGGGGCCGGCGGGTGGGCCGGTGGGTGGAGTCGTCATATGGTTCCCAGCTCAGCGGTTCGACCGGTGCTCCGTCAACCTCATTCTCACAGGCTCCCCCGACGAGCGATGTTTCGCATACATCCGACCCTGGTGGGCAGCACCCCGGGCATGACCCGCGTGAACCCGCTCGACCCCGTCGTGCTGCTCGGCGCCGACCAGCAGCACATCGTCACCCGGGCGCAACTGCGCCGGCTCGGCGTGCCGTCCGGCACCATCGCCCACCGGCTGCGCCCCGACGGGCCCTGGCAGCAGGTGCTGCCCCGGGTGATCTGCCTGCAGTCCGGCCGATTGACAGCGCACCAGCGGCTGCGCGCCGCGCTGGCGTACGCGAGCCCCAAGGGGCGGGCGCCGCAGGCCGGGGAGGTACTGCTGACCGGGGACGCGGTGCTGGCCGACGCGGGGCTGCCGAGCGCCGGGCACCCCGCCGACCTGGCCCGGATCGACGTCCTGATCCCCGCCCAACGCCGGGTCGTCGACCGCGAGTTCGTCCGGATCCACCGGTCGGCCGGGCCGCTGCCGGGCGGCTTCGAGCGGGACGACGGGCTGTGGAGCACCACCGTCGCCCGGGCGCTGGCCGACCTCGCGCCGGGTGAGACCGGGCAGCGCCGGTTCCGGGCGCTGTGCGCGGAGGCCGTCCAGCGGCGGCACTGCGAACTCGGCGAGCTGCTGGACCACTTGCTGGCCCGGCCGGGCGCGCTCGGACTGCCGCAGGTGGCCCGGGTGGTGGAGGACCTCACCGCCGGAGTGCGGTCGGTGGTGGAGGGCGAGGCCCGCGAACTCCTGGCGCACGCGGGCCTGCCCGAGCCGCTGTGGAACCCGGTGCTCTTCCTGGACGGCCGCTTCCTCGCCGTCCCGGACGCCTACTGGCCGCACGCCTGCGTGGCGTTGGAGATCGACTCCCGCGCCTGGCACCTGCGCCCCGCCGACCACGAACGCGGCCTGGCCCGTGCCAACCGGCTGACCGCCGTCGGGCTCCCCGTGGTCCGCACCACGCCGGTCCAGCTCCGGCGCGACCCCGTCCCGGTGTTCCACGAGCTGACCGCCCTCCTCACCACCGGCCCGCACGGCCCCCACCGCCGGGTCAGCTGGCGCCGGGCCCGGTGAGGGCCGCGGGCGCGGTGCGGTCGGGTGCTCGGTGCGGGCCGCGGGCGCGGTGCGGGGCATCACACCGTGCGGGGTGTCAGCAGCGCGGGTCGATCTCCTGGAAGGTCGCGTAGTGGTCCGGCGACCAGTACTGCTCGCCGGAGCCGCCGGTGACCACGCGGCGGGTTCCGCGGTCGTTGGAGCCCGGGGTGACCACGGTGAACTCGTGGTAATAGCCGCCGGACTTCTTCGGCAGGCGGCTCTCGCGGTTCTCGAAGACGATGCCGTCGCGGTTGTACGGGTACGGGCCGTTCTTGGCGATCAGGCCGAGGGTGTCCTGGGCCTGGCTGGGGAGCTTGCTGCGGCAGACGTCGGCGAGCGCCGGGTCGGCGGGCACCCAGGTGCCGCTCGGGGCGGGGGTGCCGCCGGCGGGCGGGGACGGCTTGGGGGCCGAGGACTTGGGGGCCGAGGCGCCCGCCGAGGTGGCGGTGGAGCTCGCGGCGGCCTTGGGGTGGCTGCTGCCGCCCTTGCCGGCGAGCAGGTACCCGATCCCGGCGACGAGGGCCAGGATCAGGACGGCCACGACGACGAGCGGGCTTTTACGTCTGGTCATGCGCCCCAGCTTGGCAGGCGCGCGGGCGCCGCCCGGCCAGCTACACACGTGGCCGCCGCCACATCCGGCCGGACGGGGAAGGCCGGCTGGGAAGCGCGGCCGGGCACAGACGGACGGCCGGGGAAGGACCGCCCGGCCGTTGTTACGTACGCCGGTTCTCCTGCGCCGAGCTCCGGTGTACGCCCTCCCGGTGGGGAGGGAAGCGGTCAGTCCGGCCCGCGGCCGAGGAGGGGATGCCTACCCTCTCTCAGCGCGGGTCGCTGCCCGCCGTCTCGATGGCGGCGCGGCCTGCCTCCAGGCGCGCCACCGGGATCCGGAAGGGGGAGCAGGAGACGTAGTCCAGCCCCACCTCGTGGAAGAAGTGGACCGAGTCCGGGTCGCCGCCGTGCTCGCCGCAGACGCCGAGCTTGAGGTCGGGGCGGGTGGCCCGGCCGGCCTCGACGGCGTGCTTGACGAGCGCGCCGACGCCGTCGCGGTCGATGGTCTCGAACGGGGAGACCCCGAAGATGCCCTTCTCCAGGTAGGCGGTGAAGAACGAGGCCTCCACGTCGTCCCGGGAGAAGCCCCACACGGTCTGGGTGAGGTCGTTGGTGCCGAAGGAGAAGAACTCGGCGGCTTCGGCGATCTGACCGGCGGTGACGGCGGCGCGCGGCAGCTCGATCATGGTGCCGAGCTTGATGTCCAGCTGCACGCCGGTGGACTGGGCGACCTCGGCGAGCACGCGCTCGCACTCGTCGCGGACCAGCTCCAGCTCCTGGACGGTGCCGACCAGCGGGATCATCACCTCGGGACGCGGGTCCGCGCCGGCCAGCCGGCGCTCGGCGGCGGCCTCGGCGATGGCGCGGACCTGCATGCCGAACAGACCGGGGATGACCAGGCCGAGGCGGACGCCGCGCAGGCCCAGCATCGGGTTCTGCTCATGCAGCTTGTGCACCGCCTGGAGCAGGCGCAGGTCGTTCTCGTTCGGGTCCTTGCGGGCCTCGGCGAGGGCGACGCGCACCGACAGCTCGGTGATGTCCGGCAGGAACTCGTGCAGCGGCGGGTCGAGCAGGCGGACGGTGACCGGCAGGCCGTCCATGGCCTGGAAGAGCTCCAGGAAGTCGCCCTTCTGCAGCGGCAGCAGGGTGGAGAGGGCGAGCTCGCGGTCCTTGTCGTTGTCCGCCAGGATCAGGTGCTCGACCTCCTTGCGGCGCTCCTCGCCGAGGAACATGTGCTCGGTGCGGCACAGGCCGATGCCCTGGGCGCCGTAGCGGCGGGCGCGCCCGCCGTCCTCGGCGTTGTCGGCGTTGGCGCGCACGGCGAGCCGGCGGCGGACGTCGGCGTGCGCCATCAGCCGGTGGACGGCCTGGACGAGTCCGCCCTGGACGTCGGCGCCGGCGTGCAGGGTGCCCTCGAAGTACTCGACGACGGGGGACGGCAGGACGGGGACCTCGCCGAGGTAGACCTTGCCGGTGGCGCCGTCGATGGAGACGACGTCGCCCTCCTCCAGCACCAGGCCGGCGGCGGTGGTCATCCGGCGGCGCTTGGTGTCGACCTCCAGCTCCTCGGCGCCGCAGACACAGGTCTTGCCCATGCCGCGGGCGACGACGGCGGCGTGCGAGGTCTTGCCGCCGCGCGAGGTGAGGATGCCCTCGGCGGCGATCATGCCGTCCAGGTCGTCCGGGTTGGTCTCGCGGCGGACCAGGATGACCTTCTCGCCGGAACGGGACCACTTGACGGCGGTGTAGGAGTCGAACACGATCTTGCCGATGGCGGCGCCGGGCGAGGCGGCGAGGCCCCAGGCGATCTGCTGGGACTCGGCGTTCGGGGCGAAGCGCGGGAACATCAGCTGCGAGAGCTGGCCGCCGGTGACCCGCATGAGGGCCTCGTCCAGGTCGATCAGGCCCTGGTCGACCAGCTGGACGGCGATCCGGAAGGCCGCGGCGGCGGTGCGCTTGCCGACGCGGGTCTGCAGCATCCAGAGCTTGCCGCGCTCGATGGTGAACTCGATGTCGCAGAGGTCGCGGTAGTGGTTCTCGAGCGTCTGCATGATCGTCATCAGCTCGTCGTACGACTTCTTGTCGAGCTTCTCCAGCTCGGCCAGCGGCAGGGTGTTGCGGATGCCGGCGACGACGTCCTCGCCCTGGGCGTTGGACAGGTAGTCGCCGTAGACGCCCTGGGCACCGGTGGAGGGGTCGCGGGTGAAGGCGACACCGGTGCCGGAGTCCTCGCCGAGGTTGCCGAAGACCATGCTGCAGACGTTGACCGCGGTACCGAGGTCGTTCGGGATGCGCTCCTGCCGGCGGTACAGGCGGGCGCGGTCGCCGTTCCAGGAGTGGAAGACGGCGTGGATGGCGAGGTCCATCTGCTCGCGCGGGTCCTGCGGGAAGGCCCGGCCGGTCTCGCGCTCGACGATGCCCTTGAACAGCTCGACGAGTTCCCGGAGGTCGGCAGCGTCCAGGTCCAGGTCGTTGACGGTGCCCTTGGCGTGCTTGGCCTCGTCGAGGGCCTCCTCGAACAGCTCGCCGTCGACGCCCAGCACGGTCTTGCCGAACATCTGGACCAGGCGGCGGTAGGAGTCCCAGGCGAAGCGCTCGTTGCCGGACTGGGCGACGAGACCGACCACCGAGGCGTCCGAGAGGCCGATGTTCAGGACGGTGTCCATCATGCCGGGCATGGAGAACTTCGCGCCCGAGCGCACCGACACCAGCAGCGGGTTGTCGGGCTGGCCGAGCTTCTTGCCCATCTCCTGCTCGAGCGCGTCCAGGTGGGCGCTGATCTCCTGGTGGAGCGAGGAGGGCTCGCTGCCGGTCTCCAGGAAGACCTTGCAGGCCTCGGTGGTGATGGTGAACCCCGGAGGGACGGGGAGGCCAAGGTTGGTCATCTCGGCCAGGTTCGCGCCCTTGCCGCCGAGAAGGTCCTTGAGGTCCTTGTTTCCTTCAGCGAAGGAGTAAACAAACTTCTGCTGGGACGGCACGGGTCGGTCTCCTCGTACGCGGTTGCCCTGACGCCGGAGAACATACCCATTTCGAAGGTTCTTCTCTGCCCCGAATAGGCCGTACGAGGCCGGTACCCGGGGGTAACCCGATAGATCGAATGCACATAAAGGCGTTCACCTCTGTTGGTGAAATCGTCCGGATGACGCTAGCCCGCCTTCAAGTCTTGAACGAAGAGAAACACGAAGATCGCACGATTCGGACGCTGGGTAGCGGTCGCGGGTCGCCCGCGTTGCCCCGGCTTGATTTCCTGCACTCGGATCGGCCGATCAGCGGCCCACCGGCTTCGGGAAGCGATTCACAGTCGACCTGTCCATTTCGTCCACTGACCCGCCGTCAGGCGCCACCGCATGTGGCAAGCGTCACCAGCGCATCTCACCGGTCGAACGTAGTCCGCCTCCGCCGATCGTCGCACTCCGTCCAGAAACGTGCCCGTTCCGTGACATCGGACCGCCGAAAAGGAGCCCTCCTGTCCAGATTGGACAAGAGGGCTGGGACCGAGTGGCAGTGGGCCCTGGAGGGCCAATTTCGCCACTACGGACAGATCATCCGCCAGAGGTGTCCGATTCGGCGTCCACGCCTGGTCGGGCGCAGTCGTACGGATCGTCCAACCAGCCCTCGGGCAGCACCACCCGGTTGTTGCCGGCGGTACGCCCGCGCGGGCCGTCCGCACCGGCCGGCCAGGCCTGGGACTGCTCCACCAGGGCGAGGGTTTCGGCCAGTTCGGCCAGGGAGGAGGAGTTGGCGAGCTTCACCCGCAACTCCGAGCCGACCGAGAAACCCTTGGTGTACCAGGCGACGTGCTTGCGGAAGTCGATCACGCCGCGCGCCTCGTCCCCGATCCACTCGCCGAGCAGCTGCGCGTGCCGCACCATCGCCCGCGCCACGTAGCCGAAGTCCGGACGGGCGTAGTCGACCTCGCCCTCGAAGATCGAGACCAGGTCCCGGAACAGCCACGGCCGGCCCAGGCAGCCGCGGCCCACCACGACACCGTCGCAGCCGGTCTCCCGCATCATCCGCAGCGCGTCGTCCGCCGACCAGATGTCCCCGTTGCCCAGCACCGGGACGTGCGCCGGAACGGACTCGCGCAGCCGGGCGATCGCCGACCAGTCGGCCGTCCCGCCGTAGTGCTGGGCGGCGGTGCGCCCGTGCAGGGCGATCGCGGCCACGCCCTCCTCGGCGCCGATCCGGCCGGCGTCCAGGTAGGTCAGGTGGTCGTCGTCGATGCCCTTGCGCATCTTCATGGTGACCGGCAGGTCGCCCGCGTTGGCCACGGCCTCGCGCAGGATCTCGCGCAGCAGGTTGCGCTTGTACGGCAGCGCCGAGCCGCCGCCCTTGCGGGTCACCTTGGGGACGGGGCAGCCGAAGTTGAGGTCGATGTGGTCGGCCAGGCCCTCGTCCGCGATCATCCGGGCGGCCTTGCCGACCGTCACCGGGTCCACGCCGTACAGCTGGATCGAGCGCGGCTTCTCGCTGGCGTCGAACTTGATCAGCTGCATGGTCTTGGCGTTGCGCTCGACCAGGGCCCGGGTGGTGATCATCTCGGAGACGTACAGACCTTTTCCGCCGCTCTGCTCGCGGCAGAGGGTGCGGAACGGCGCGTTGGTGATGCCGGCCATCGGCGCCAGCACGACGGGCGGCCACACCCGGATCGGGCCGATGTCCAGCGGCGCGAACTCGGCGTCGGGCGCGGTGGGTGCGGGCGTGGCTGTCATGCGCGGCTGACCTCGGGGCAGGGGAACGGGACTCTCCATTGTCCCCCACCCGGGTCAGCCCCTGTTTCCGGGCCGCTCCGGGCCTCCCCGGACCGCTCCGGGCCGCCCCAGGCCCCTCCGGGCCTTCTCTAAGCCTTCTCTAAGCCTTCTCTAGGCCGGGTCGATCGTGATCGAGCCCGAGGTGACCGAGCCGTGGATCCGGTTCGGGCTGGCCGGGTCCGCCAGGCTCGGGTCGATGTGGCGGCTGCCGCTGCCGACCTCGCCGCTGAAGGCGTAGTGGGAGTCCTGCGGCAGGGTCAGCTTCACCGAGCCGGACATGCTCTTGGTGTCCACCGACCGCGGCGCCTTGGAGAAGGCCAGGTCGACCGCCCCCGAGGTGGTCTCCGCGTACACCTGCTCCGAGCTCAGGTCGGTGCCCTGCACCATCCCGGAGGTGGCGTGCGCGTACACCTGCCCGGACGTGCCGATCAGTTTCAGCTCGCCCGAGGTGAGGTCCATCCGGACGCCGCCGCTCAGGCCGTCCACCTCGACGCTGCCCGAGCTCACCTGCCCCGACACGTCGGTACCGGCCGGCACCTCCAGCTCGATCTGGGCACCGCAGCCGAAGTCGGCGAACGGCAGGACCTTCCGGCACTCCATGCCGACCGTGAGCACGTCACCGTCGAAGGTGGTCGACACCGACGGCTTGCGCACCGTCCAGTCCAGGTTCTGCCGGACCACCACCCGGCCGTCCCGGCCCGCCCTGATCCGCACCGAGGCGCTGCCGGTGTCCAGCCGGAGCTTGTGGATGACGACGTTGTACGGCTGCATCGAAGTCGTCTGCTGCTGCACCACCATCGCCCAGGTCTGCATCCCGGCGCCGATCATGACGACCGCGATCGCGAGCGTCCCGGTGGTGCGCCAGGCCTTCCGCCCCCACGCCTTCGTCGGTCCGCCCACGGCTACCCGACCTCCAGGAACCGCAGCACCGCCAGCACCCGGCGGTGGCTGTCGTCGGCCGGCGGCAGGTCGAGCTTGGTGAAGATCGAGTTGATGTGCTTGGCCACCGCGCTGTCGCTGACCACCAGGGCGGCCGCGATCGCGGCGTTGGAGCGGCCCTCCGCCATCAGGCCGAGCACGTCCCGCTCGCGCGGGGTCAGCTTCTCCAGCGGGTCCCGGTGGCGGCGCAGCAGCAGCTGGGCCACCACCTCCGGGTCCAGCGCGGTGCCGCCCGCGGCGACCCGCTGCAGCGCCTCCACGAAGTCGTCCACGTTGGCCACCCGCTGCTTGAGCAGGTAGCCGACGCCGCTGGTGTTGGTGGCCAGCAGGTCGGCGGCGTAGCGCTCCTCCACGTACTGGGAGAGCAGCAGCACGGCGACGTCCGGCCACTGCCGGCGGATCATCAGCGCGGCCTTCACACCCTCGTCGGTGAAGCCCGGAGGCATCCGGACGTCCGCCACCACCACCTTCGGGCGGTGCTCCTCGACGGCCGCCAGCAACTCGGCGGCGTCCCCGACGGCAGCGGCGACCTCGAAGCCCACCGCCTCCAGGACCTTGACCAGGCCGACCCTCAGCAGGACCGAGTCCTCGGCGATCACAGCGCGCACGGCAACTCCACGGTGATGGTGGTGGGGCCCCCGAGGGGGCTGAGAACGGACAGTGTGCCGTCGACGGAGGCGGCGCGCTTGCGCAGGCCGGTCAGCCCGGTGCCGCGCGAGGCGTCCGCGCCGCCCACGCCGTCGTCGCTGATGACCAGGCGCAGCCGGCCGCCGACCGTCCGTACCGAGAGGTCGACCCGCTGGGCGCGGGCGTGCTTGGCCACGTTGGTCAGGGCCTCGGAGACGGTGAAGTAGGCGACCGCCTCGACGGTCGGGGCGACCGGCTCGGCGAGGTGCACGTCCAGGCGCACCGGCAGCGGGGCGCGGGCCGCGATGCCGGACAGCGCCGCGTCCAGGCCGCGGTCCTCCAGGACCGCCGGGTGCAGGCCGCGGACCAGGTCGCGCAGCTCGTCGATGGCCGCCTGCGCCTCCTCGTGCGCGTCCACGATCACCTGCATGACCTCGGGCGGGACGTCCTTGAGGGTGCGCCGGGCCAGGCCCAGGTTCATCGCGAGGGAGGTCAGACGCTGCTGGGCGCCGTCGTGCAGGTCCCGCTCGATCCGGCGGCGCTCGGCGTCCACCACGTCGACCAGCCCGGCCCGGCTCTCGGCGATCTCCTCGACCCGCCGCTCCAGCGCCTCCGCCCGGTTGGGGCCGAGCAGCAGCTGGGCCGTGCGCACCTCCAGCCAGGCCGCCAGCGCCGCCAGCCAGGGCATCACGGCCAGCAGCAGCACCCCGGCGACCGTGATCACCACGTCCAGCCCGGCCAGCTCCGAGCGCAGCAGGCTGCCGACGGGCATCAGCCAGACCCAGCCGTACACGCTGGCCATCACCACGCCGGCGCCCCAGGCGTACAGCACCACCAGCGCGCCCGCCGCCAGCAGCGGACCGGCCAGCAGGTGGTGGACGGCCTGGCGCCAGGTCAGCCCCAGCAGCAGCCGGCCCGGCAGCCAGGCCCACGGCTCACCCGGACGCGGCGGCGACACCTCCACCCCGCGCAGGGCGCGCAGCCGGCCGCGCTGGGCGGCGGTGAGCGGGCGGGTGCAGATGAGGACCAGGGCCGTCATCGGGAAGAGCAGCTTGGACTCGGTGACGGCCAGCCAGACCGGCAGGGCCAGCGGGAGGCCGGCGGCTATGAAACGGGTGTCCCGCCAGGCCTCGGGCGACCACGGGGGGCGCCGAAGGCTCCTGACGAGCGCTCGGCGCAACGTGGTGGAGGGCATGACCGACAGCGTAGGGCGCGATGATCAACGGCCGCCATGAAGGGGGGCTCACGGTCGGGGTGTATCTAGGTACACCCCGGATTCGGAGCACGGCACCACCGACAGCGGCCCATGATCGACGGGAAGCTGGACGGCATGACGAGCACCGCATCGCACTCCGCCACCCCGCCGCACCGGCGGCCCGTCCCCGGGAGCCACGGGGGTGTTCCCGGGGACGCGCTCCGCCGGACGGCGGGGCCGGAGGGGACGCTGCCGGTCGGGGCCGGGCCCTGGTCGGTCCGCAGCCTGGTCGGCCGCCGCGGCCGGGCCGCGCTGGAGGTGTACCAGGACGGCGAGTTGGCCGATGTCCTGGTCGCCGCCCGGCTCACCCCGCAGCTGCTGCGCGGTGCTCGTCGCAGCCCGGCCGGCGGGCGGGCGCGCCACGTGCTCGCCTGGGGCCGGCTGGCGGCCGACGGCAGCGCGCCCGCGGTGGCGTTCACCGCCAGGCGGCTGGCCGGGCCGTTCCGGTCCGGGCGGTCGTTCGGGTTCGCGTGGCCGCTCGGGTCCGGGCGGTCGTTCCGGTCCGGGCGGTCGCTCTGGTCCGGGCGGTCGCTCTGGTCCGTGCGGTCGCTCTGGTCGGCCGGGCCGTTCCGGTTCGAGCGGCCGGCCGTCGGCGCCGAGGTGGTCGCGGTCGCCGGACGGTTCTGGCTCGCCTGGGCCGAGGGCCCGTACACCGGGGTGCTGGTCCGGCACCCCGGCGGGGACACCACCGAGCGGCAGCCGCTGGAGCGGGTGCGACGCCGGGGCGAGGCCGCGATCGCCGGCGAGGCCTCGGTCGCCGGAGGGGCCTCGGTCGCCGGAGGGGCCGCATGAGCACCGCCGTCCTCGTCGGCCGCCCGGCCACCGCCCTCGTCCTGCCCGCCCGCTTCGAGCGGGTGCCCGTCATGGCCGCCGTCGCTCTGCTGCCCTGGCTCGCGGTCCTCGCCGCCTGCCACGAGACCCCGTGGGTCGTGCTCGACCTGCTGGAGTTCTCCGCGCTGCTCTCGCTCGACGCCCTGCTGCGCCGGCGCAGCGCCGCCGCCGGCTGGGCCGGCGGCGCGGTGGCCCTGCTGCTCGCGGGGGACGCGCTGGCCGACATCGCCTGCGCCGGCCCGGGCCACGCGGTGCTCGCCGCCCTGGTGATGGCGCTCGGCGTCGAACTGCCGCTCGCGGTGGTGTGCGTGCTGCTCGGGCGTGCCGTCCTCGCCCCCCGCTAGAAGCCGTCGGGCGGGCTAGAAGCTGCCGGGCAGCTGGTCCATCAGCGCGCGGGTCTCCTCGTCCAGCGGGGTGTACGTGATCATCCGCGTCCCGAGTCGGGGGCCGAGCCAGAAGCTGGTGTACTCGCAGCGCAGCAGCCCGACGCCCGGCACCTGGAACCGCTTGATCCCGTTGCTCGGCCCCATCACCTCGTGCCGCTGCCAGACCTCCGCGAAGTCCGGCGAGGTCTTGAGCAGCCGGGCCAGCAGTGCCTTCCAGGCGGGCTCCGCGCTGTGGTCGGCCATCGCGGCGCGGAAGCGGGCCACCATGCCGAGGCGTTCGGTCCGGTAGTCGATCAGCACCTCGCGGAACCGCGAGGGGGCGAACGCCAGCCACATCAAGTTGCGGTCCTCGGGCGGAAGTTCGCTGAGATCGCCGACGATCGCGGTGTACTGGGCGTTGTACGCGAGCACGTCGTAGCGGGTGTTGACCGCCACGGCCGGGTACGGCGCCATCTGCTCCAGCACCAGCCGCACGCTCGGGGTGACCGAGGGGCACTCCCTCACCGGCGCCGGATCCTCCGCGCCGGCCAGGGTGAACAGGTGCGCACGCTCGCTCGGGTCCAGCAGCAGAGCGCGGGAGACCGCGTCCAGTACCTGGGTGGACACCTGGATGTCGCGCCCCTGCTCCAACCACGTGTACCAGGTCACCCCGACGGCGGCGAGCTGCGCGACCTCCTCGCGGCGCAGCCCCGGCGTGCGGCGGCGGCCGGTCGGGGGCAGACCCACCTGGTCGGGGGCGATCCGCTCGCGGCGGCTGCGCAGGAAGGCCGCCAGGTCGTGCCGGCGGGCGTCGTCGGGGGCGGTCCGGGCTTGCGTCGCCGGCGTGGTCCGGGCTTGCGCGACCGAGGCGGACCGGGCTTGCGCGGCCGGGGTGGTGAGGCTCATGGTTCCTAGCATGCGCCAGCCCGGAGCCTGTTGCCAGGTACTTCTTATACCTGGATAACCACACTCTGGTACCAGGGTACGGCCAGGCGGATCGTAGGACCCGTGACCCAACAACTCGCCGTCGCCCCCGACCCGGTCCGCGCCGCCACCACCCCCGGCACCGCGACCGCGGCCGCCGCCCGCACCGCCGCCCCCTCCCTCGGCACCGCCGGGCTGGTCACCGTCCTGCTCGGGGCCTTCCTGCCGATGCTCGACTTCTTCATCGTGAACGTCGCCCTGCCCACCATCGACCACGACCTGGCCGCCGGGCCCGCCGTCCTCGAACTCGTCGCCGCCGGCTACGGCATCGCCTTCGCCGTCCTGCTCGTCCTCGGCGGGCGCCTCGGCGACATCTTCGGCCGCCGCCGGCTCTTCGTCGTCGGCGCCGCCACCTTCGCCCTCACCTCGCTCGCCTGCGGCCTCGCCCCCGGCGCCTGGACCCTGGTCGCCGCCCGCGCCGCCCAGGGCGCCTCGGCCGCGCTGCTGATCCCGCAGGTCCTCGGCACCATCACCGCCGCCACCGACGGCGCCCGGCGCGGCCGCGCCCTCAGCATCTACGGCGCCGTCGGCGGCATCTCCGTGGTGATCGGGCAGGTGCTCGGCGGCATGCTCGTCGCCGCCGACCTGTTCGGCACCGGCTGGCGCTCCGTCTTCCTGCTCAACGTGCCGTTCGCGCTGCTCGCCCTGGTCCTCGCCGTCCGCTACGTCCCGGAGAGCCGGGCCACCCAGGCCGCCCGCGTCGACGTGCCCGGCACCGTCCTGCTCACCGCCTCGCTGCTCGCCCTGCTCGTCCCGCTGATGGAGGGCCGCGCCGCCGGCTGGCCGCTCTGGTCCTGGGTGCTGCTCGCACTGTTCCCCGTCCTCGCCGCCGCCTTCGTCCTGGTCGAACGCCGGGCGGAGCAGCGCGGCGCCACCCCGCTGGTGCCGCCGTCCCTGCTGCGCATCCCCGAGATGCGGCGCGGCCTCGGCATCGCCCTGCCCTACTTCGCCGGCTTCGGCGGCTTCATGTTCGTCATCGCCGTCGCCCTCCAGCAGGGCCTGCACCTCGGCCCGGTCGCGGCCGGCTGGGCGCTCGTCCCGATGGCCGTCGGCTACTTCACCGCCTCGCTCTCCGGCCCCCGCCTGATCGGCCGCTACGGCAGCCGGGTGCTGAGTGCGGGCGCCGTCATCCAGGCCGCCGGCCTGGCCACCCTCGCCGTCACCGTCCTCGCCGACTGGTCGCACTTCTCCCCGCTGCGGATGGCGCCCGGCGTCGCGCTCGCCGGCATCGGACAAGGCCTGATCGGCACCCCGCTGTTCCGCGTCGTCCTCGCCAAGGTGCCCGCCGCCCGGGCCGGCGTCGGCAGCGGCGTCCTGGCCACCGGGCAGCAGTCCAGCCTCGCCCTCGGCGTCGCCACCCTCGGCACCCTCTACCTGTCGCTCTCCCCCAGTCTCGGCATGGACCGCGCCCTCGCCCTCTGCCTGGGCCTTCAGCTCATCGGCTCCTTCGTCATCCTGTACCTGACCACCCGCCTCCCCCGCTCCATCGGCTGAGCCCCCCCCCGGCCCCGGGCCACGGGCAACGGCAACGGCCCCGCGATCGAAACCCGATCGCGGGGCCGCCGAACCGGGCACACCCACTACCCGGGAGGCGTGAACTCCATCAGCGCCCCGAAGGAGCCGGCCGATCGGCTTCTAGATTTCGAGCGAGCCGACGAACCGGTCCAGCCGCGAGACGACCTGCCGCAGCACCCCGACCGACCCCACGGGATCATCCGCCAGCTCAAGGGAGTGGTCCGCCGAGGGCACTTCCAGGACCTCGTGCCCCACCGACCCGGCCACCTGCCGATCCCACAGCTTGTCGGCACTCCCGCCGACCAGGAGCGTCGGCGCTTCGGATCGGCGCAGGGAGCGGGCCACCTGGTCGAGGGTCAGGACGGGCGTCAGCCAGGCCGCCGCCATCCTCCGATCGGCTGCGATGCCACAGGCGAGTGAGCCCAAGGACTTGCCGACCAGAAGACGGCAGGCCTCCCCCTCGGCGGCGACGGCCCCGCCGACCTGCCGCTCGACCCACGCGATCCGGTCGTCCACGGTCAGCTGGGGAAAGTCGTGCGGGACCTGCCACCACAACTCCTGCACCGTCCAACCGCGTTGGACGAGTACGGCGCAGGCGAAGTGGAGCAGCGGCCTGGCGGGCGAGTAACCGACCCCGGGAATGACGAGTGCGACACGGTCGGGGTCGCCGTCGAAACGGGTGGGGAGCGCGAGGGGGGAGGGATCAGGCATGCCGGCAGGCTACCCAGCGGCGGGGAGCCTGCAACGGCGAGTCGGCGGGCCGGTCAGCGGGCCGGTCAGCGGCCGATGAAGTTCTTGTCGATGAGCAGTTGCAGGACGTCGGTGTGGAAGTCGGGGAAGTCCATCGGGACGATGCCGAAGTGGGCGGGCTGCTGGCGGCGGGCGTTCAGGTAGTCGCGGACGGGAGGCACGATGGCGGCCGCGTTGACCTTGGGCCAGCCGCCGTTGGCGTAGCTGGTGAAGTTCACGTACATCCGCGGGGAGCCCTGGTCGAGGAAGGCGCGGTCGAACCAGTCGGTGACGGCCTTGGACTTGGCGGCGAGGCTGATGCCCTGGAAGGTGTCCTGGGTGGCGAACCAGGTGTTGGTGGCGCTCGACCACTGGATGACGGACCAGGGGTTGGCGAAGTCGGCGGCGAGGACGACGCGGCCGCGGGCCTGGCCGAGGGTGGGCCACCAGGGGTTCGTCCAGAACAGGCCCCGGTAGCCGAGGCCGTCCAGGTAGTGGTTGATCCGGCGCTGGAACTCGGTGTCGTCGAGCCGGTTCCCGCCCGCGTACTCGTTCCTGACGCGCATGACGAGGCCCTCGCCCGGGTTGGCGGCGAGGAAGGCGCGGCACTGGTCGAGGACGTCCTGGAGGCGGACGTACTGGTAGTTGTCGCTGTGGTAGATGCCGAGTTCGTCGGCCGTCCCCGCGAGCCCGTTGCAGCGGATGTCGAGGAAGCGGATGCCGCGCTGGAGCTGCTCGGGCAGGCCCCAGTTCTGGGTGTGGGACCACTCGGTGCCGTGCAGCGGGTCGGTGCAGCAGGAGTCGTGGGTGCCGGGGATCGTCAGGGCGGTCAGCGGCGTGGCGTCGTCCAGGGCGCTCATCCAGGCGGACGGGCTGACGGCTGCGGCTGCCGCTGCGTCCGGGCTGAACGCGGCGGCGGCCAGGAGGGCGCCACCGGCACCGGCTCCCCAGCGCAGGACGTCACGACGGGTGGGGCTCATGCGGGCTCCTCACATCGACCTCTGGGAGGGGGAATTGTCATGCCCCCTCCCGGATCTGCTCGATGGGACGGGCCCCGAAACCCGTGACACGCGGCACAGGAAGTCGGCCTGGTCGACTTTTCGTGCGGCGGGTCGGGTGGAATTGACCCTTCCGTGGAGATGGTTCGTCATGGGACGATCCAGGCCCGGGGGAAAGGTGAGACCTCATGACCTTCGTCATCGCGTTCCTGGTCGCACTCGTGGCCACCATCATCGGCACGACCGTCTTCCTGAGTCGCCGAGAGCGCGCCCGCAGCGGCCACTCGGACGACACCGAAGGGCTGCTGATCGAACACCAGCGAACCGCGCACGCCGCCCAACTGCGCGGGACCTACTCCAGCCTGGCCGTCCACCACGGCACCGGGCTGATCACCGACGACCTGCACAAGCACTACTCCTAGGGGCTCCCTTGGCGAACCCCTCCTTCCTCCTCGTACTCTGCGTTGTCACCGTGCTGGTCAACTCCGCACTCAGCAAGGCGATCCAGCACAGACGCACACGCCCGCCCCAGGAAGGAGAACCATGACCCCGGACACTGCAGCCGCCCGCCGTACGCTCGCCGACCGGCTTGAGGCGGGCGGCGCCCTGAGCAGCCCGGCGCTGCGGGCGGCCGTGGAGGCCGTTCCCCGGGAGCCGTTCCTGCGCCCCGGGGTGTTCGTGTCCACCGGCAGGCGCCGCTGGCGGCCGGTGACCGAGCGCGGCGCCAATCCGACGGAGTGGGTCGAACTCGCTTACAGCAACCGGTCGTTGGTCACCCAGCTGAACGGCCATCTGACCGCCGACCAGGTCTCCGCGCCCGTCCGGGGCTTCCCCACCGCCTCCACCACCGCCCCGGCCGCCACCGTCCGCATGATCGACGCCCTGGGCGCCGAAGACGGGCACACCGTGTTGGAGATCGGCACCGGCGCGGGCTACTCGACGGCCCTGCTCCGCCACCTCCTCGGCGAGCGCAACGTCGGCACCGTCGAGGCCGACCCGAAAGTCACGTACGACCGGGCGATCGCCACCCACGCGGTGCGCCGCATCCCCTACGCCTGGGTGCAGCGGACCAAGCCCGGCGGCACGATCCTGGCCACGGTCGGCACCTGGCCCGAGGGCGCCGGCCTGGCCAGGGTCACCGTCGCCGCCGACGGCACCGCCGACGGCCGGTTCATCGACCGTTCCACCCTCCCTCCCGTCCACCCCGAGCCCCTGGCGGCCCGGGCCGGGGGCCCCGCGGCCCGGGCGGAGGCGGCCGCACCGAAGCGGCTGGCGCACGTCTCCCCCACCCTCCTCAACGAACCGACGCCGGCCATCCTCGCCCAACTCTCCTTTCCCAGCGCAAAGTTCACCGTATCGATCGGGGAGGACCTGGAGTCGATCCACTACCTGGCCACCCCCGGATCCGCCGCCGAGGTCGCCGACGACACCTACGGCTGGACCGTCCACCAGAGCGGCCCGGTCCCGCTCTGGGACGAGGTCGAGCGCATCCTCACCGCCTGGCAGGAGGCCGGACGCCCCGACCTCACCGCCGTCCGCCTGCGGATCACCGACCGGGCGACCCACTACTGGATCGACGGCCACCCCGCCCTCCGCTGGGAGCACGCCGCCATCTGACAGATCGACAGAACACCTCCGGGAATGGGGTGATCTCGGGACGGCGAGGCCGACCGATGGAATGCTGTGGCCCAGTCCGACCATCGCAACCACCCGGGGAGTCACCCATGCCGCTGTTCGGCAGCCGCAAGAACCTTCCGAGGCCGCTGTGCGACGAGCACGGCCCGTGCCAGGCGCTGGCGAAGATCTCGGTCTTCGAGGTCCGGGACCGACTGCGGCTCCTGATCACCAGGAGCCGCGGCCTGGGGCCCGATCCGATGGCGCGGCAGATCGACGACGAGTTGTCGGTCGTCCTCTGCGTGGACGCCGGCAAGCGGGCCGGCAAGACCGAGGCCCTGTCGATAGCCGAACACGCCGCCGACCAGTGGAGCATCAGCCGGGCCGAGCTGTGGGAGCGGGCCTTCGCGAACCTGGCCACCGAGCAGCTCAACCGGCAGGTCTTCGACGCGTCCAACGGCGACACCATCCACACCGTCAACGGCATGGGAGCCTGGCCCGGAGCCGCCCACGCGCTGCGCCTGGAGAACGCCCTGGGAGGCGGCATCGAGCTGCCCAACGGCGCCCTGGTCGCCCTGCCGACGAACAACACACTCTGCGCGGTGCCGATCCGCACCAGCCTGTCGCTGAACGCCATCCGCTTCCTGATCGACCTGTCGAAGGAGCTCGCGGCCGGCGACCCGGCCCCGCTGACCCCGTCGCTCTTCTGGTACCGGGACGGCTGGATCGAGAACCTCAACGTCGGCTCGGACGGCATGATGCGGGTGTCGCCCCGCTTCCGGGACATGGCGAACGCACTGCCCGCCAACTGACCCGACCTGCCACCGAAAACCCGCTGGCCCGACGGCCCCCTTTGCGTCAGAATGACGATATGAGCGAGATGCGCGTGGGGAGCCCTGCCGATGTCCGTAGCCGGGTGGAGCTGGCGGCGCTGACGGCCGCCGGGGTGCGGCCGAAATGGCTGATGTTCTGGGGGCACACCGAGCGGAAGGGCGGGGGGACGCGGCGGGAGTGCCTGAGCCAGTGGTGGCCCGGGCAGTTCACCGTCGACGGGGTGGCGTACGCGTCCGCCGAGCACTGGATGATGGCGGGCAAGGCCCGGATGTTCGGGGACGAGGCCATCGAGCAGCGGGTGCTGGCGGCCCACACGCCGGCCGAGGCGAAGAAGCTGGGGCGGCTGGTCAGGGGTTTCGACGACGGGGCCTGGACGGCCGGCCGGTTCGAGCTGGTCGTCGAGGGGAACGTCGCGAAGTTCGGGCAGGACGAGGCGCTGCGCGCCTACCTGCTGGGCACCGGCGACCGCGTCCTGGTCGAGGCCAGCCCGGTGGACCGGATCTGGGGCATCGGGCTCGCTGCCGACGACATCCGCGCGGAACGGCCCGACGAGTGGCGGGGGTTGAACCTGCTCGGCTTCGCCCTGATGGAGGCGCGGGCACGGCTCGCCGCATGAGGGCGGTCGGCCCGGTGCTGGACGGCACGGTGGTGGTGTCGGCCGCCGCCGCGCTGGCCCTGGCGCCCAGGGCGTGGCGGCGGCGCGAGGTCCGGCCGGGGCGCGGGGGGCGCTTCGGCCCGGAGGTGGCACTGGCGCTGGTCGTGGCACTCGTCTATCTGAACCAGGTGCTGTTCGCCGTGTACGTGCAGCGGGTGCGGGGCGGGAGTACGGCGTTCGTCGCCCGCTACCTGCCGCCCGGGTGGTTCGACGTGCCGCGCGGCAACCCGGCGATCGACTGGCTGGCGGCGCACTTCCCCGCGCCCGAGCTGCTCGCGCCCACCGTGCTCCGCGTCCAGGCGTTCCTCGAACTCCCGCTGGTGCTCCTGGCGTTCGCCGCCGTGCTGCGACGCCTGGACCACGGCCTCTACGTCCGGGCGATGCGCTCGCCGCTGACCGGGCTCGCCGCCGTCTCCTATACGGTGGCGTTCTGCGCGGTGGAGTGGGACCTGCGGAATCCGTACACGGTGGACGACATCGTGCTGCGGACGGTGTCCGCGCTCGTCACACCACCGCTGCTCGTCTGGCTGGCCTCCCGCGAACGGGCCCGGCCACCCCGCGGCCCGGTGCTGTTCACGCTCGACCTGTGGGCGTTCGGCACGCTGATGCTGACGCTGTACGACACCGCGCTGCTGTACAACCTGGCCCGACTCGGCGACCATCTCGCCGGCGCGCTGGCCGCGTTGGCGGTCCTGGCCGCCACCCGGTTCGTGCCGTGGAGCGGTGGTCCGGCCGGCCCGCACACCACCGCGTTGACCGGCACGCTCGGGCGGGCCCTCGTCCTGTTCTTCGTCCCCGCACTGGCCGTCCGCTACGGCGTCTCCTTCGGAACCCCCGAACTGGCGGCCGTCGCGGGGCTCGTGGTGCTCCTGCCGGCGGTGCGGACGGTCCGTCTGATCCCCGCCGCCCTGGTCGGGGCGGCCGTCGGCTGCGCCGTCGCCGTGGTCGCACCCGGCTCGTACTACGAGGCGACCCTGCTGCGGAGCGCGACCGGCGCACTTCTTGCAACGACCGCCGTCTGCGCGCTCCTTGACACCAGTCGCGCACGACTGGACGTGCTCCCTTAACTCCCCCGCCATATAGCGACGCCAGGATGTCCCGCAGTCAGGGGAGAGATGGACGGGGTGGGGCGATCATGCGCATGCGGCCGACGGCACAATCCGCGGGCCAGGACCCGGAGGGCGAGCAGCAGGCGTACGAACTCCGGGCGGAACTGGACGAGTTACTCCGCGCGAGCCGCTACGCGAGCCAGCGGGAGCGGCGGTTGAACGAGGCGATCCGGGCCGCGCCGGGCCGCCAGCGGCCGGACGGGGACCTGCTGCGGCAGCTGGCGCAGGCGCGCACGCTGCGCGAGGGCCTGGGCGCCCGCTGCCTCCAACTGAGCGATCGGCTGGAGGCGTTGGAGAACCGGCTGAGGAGCCGACCGCCGGAGCCGCAACCGGCCCAGGCCCCGCCGCCCCAGGCCCGGCCCGCCCGCCCCGACATCGGCGCCCTCGCCGAGCGGGTGGCGGCCCTGCACCGTGCCGGCGCCTTCGCCGAGGCGACGGAGCTGCTGTCCCGGGCGGCCACCGGCCTCGATCCGGCGGACGCCGCGCTGCTGGTCGGCATGCTCTCCCGGCGCGGTCCGACGGGCGCGTCCCTGCACCTGGCCAGGAGCGCCGCGCAGTGCGCCCCCGAGCAGGCGGTGGCGATGCTGGCGGAGTTGCGCGAGCTGGGGCTGGCGGAGGAGGCGGCGGAGCTGTTCCACGCCTTCTGGGGCTATCCGGCGTCGGCACTGCCCGCCCTGCTGGCCGCGCTGGAGCGGGCCGGGCAGGGCGCGGACGGCGCGACGCTGCTGTGGGAGTGGGGTTCGGCGCCGACGCCGGAGTTGACGGCGCTGGCGACCGGCCTCCGCCGTACGGGCCGGCACGCCGACGTGCGGACGCTGCTGCGCCAGGCGGCCGGCCGGCCGACGGCGGAGCTGGCCGCGCTGGCGACGGAGCTGCCGGCCGAGCTCGCGACCGTCCTGCTGTACGAGCTGGCGGCGCTGCGCCCGCCGGTGGAGCTGGTCAAGCTGGCGGCCGCGCTGGACACCAGCCCGGAGCTGTACGGGCGGCTGCTCGCCGCGCTGCTCGCCGACGGCGCCCGGCACCGGACGACGCTGGCCGCCCTGCGCAGCGCCGGCCTGCCGACCGAACCGGCTGCGGCCCCCCGTTCCCGCTGGGGCAGACGGTAAGCAGAGGGCGGGAACACGCAGGAGCCCCCGCCCGCCCCGGACGGACCGGGGCGAACGAGGGCTCCAGAAGGGCTGAGCGGGCTCAGCAGCCGATCAGTCGCGCACCCAGGTACGCCTTGACCTGGTCGAGCGAGACGCGCTCCTGCGACATGGTGTCGCGGTCGCGGACGGTCACCGCGTTGTCCTCAAGGGTGTCGAAGTCGACGGTGACGCAGAACGGCGTGCCGATCTCGTCCTGGCGGCGGTAGCGCTTGCCGATGGCGCCGGCGTCGTCGAACTCGACGTTCCACGCGGTGCGCAGGTCGGCGGCGAGGCCGCGGGCCTTCGGGGAGAGGTCGGCGTTGCGCGACAGCGGCAGGACGGCGACCTTGACCGGGGCCAGGCGCGGGTCGAGCCGCATGCCGACGCGCTTCTCCATGACGCCCTTGGCGTTGGGCGCCTCGTCCTCGAAGTAGGCGTCGATCAGGAAGGCCAGCATGGCGCGGTTGAGGCCGGCCGCCGGCTCGATGACGTACGGGAAGTACCGCTCGCCGCTCTCCTGGTCGAAGTACTTGAGGTCCTGGCCGGACGCCTCGCTGTGCACCCGCAGGTCGTAGTCGGTGCGGTTGGCGACGCCCTCCAGCTCGGAGTACTCGCTGCCGCCGAAGTTGAAGCGGTACTCGATGTCCACCGTGCGCTTGGCGTAGTGGGAGAGCTTCTCCTTCGGGTGCTCGAAGAAGCGCATGTTCTCGGTGCGCAGGCCGAGGTCGACGTACCAGTCCCAGCGCTGCTGGAGCCAGTACTCGTGCCACTGCTCGTCCTCGCCCGGCTTGACGAAGAACTCCATCTCCATCTGCTCGAACTCGCGGGTGCGGAAGATGAAGTTGCCGGGGGTGATCTCGTTGCGGAAGCTCTTGCCGGTCTGGGCGATGCCGAACGGCGGCTTCTTGCGCGACGTGGTCTGGACGGCCTTGAAGTTGGTGAAGATGCCCTGGGCGGTCTCGGGCCGCAGGAAGGCCAGGCCGCTGGCCTCCTCGGTGACGCCGAGGTGGGTCTTCAGCATGCCCGAGAAGTCCTTGGGCTCGGTGAACTGGCCCTTGGTGCCGCAGTCGGGGCAGTTGACGTCCTTGAGGCCGTTCGGCGGCGGGAAGCCGTGCTTGGCCTCGTACTTCTCCTCCAGGTGGTCGGCCCGGTGGCGCTTGTGGCAGGAGAGGCACTCGGTCAGCGGGTCGTTGAAGGTGGCGACGTGGCCGGAGGCCTCCCACACCTCGCGCGCGAGGATCACCGACGAGTCGAGTCCCACGACGTCCTCACGGGCCTGGACCATCGCGCGCCACCACTGGCGCTTGATGTTCTCCTTGAGTTCGACGCCCAGCGGCCCGTAGTCCCAGGCGGCACGCGTGCCGCCGTAGATCTCGCTGCAGGGGTAGACGAAGCCACGGCGCTTGCTCAGGCTGACGATCGTGTCGATCTTGTCGGCGGCCACAGTGCTCTCTTCAGTACGTACGGCACGGTCAGGGCACGGCTGGTTGCGCGTACCCGAATACCTCAGGTTACCGGCCATACGGGTACGGGGTTCAAATCGGTATCGTCCGGCCCGTCCCAGTCACGGCCACCTGCCGTTCACCCGTCCGAGTGAGTTGACAATCATTTCCAGATAAGATGAGAATGATTGTCATGATGATCGGACGACGTACCCGCAGCTCCATAGCCATCGCCGCCACCGCCCTCACCGCCTCCCTCGTCCTGACCGCCTGCGGTGGCAGCAGCAGCGCCCAGAGCGCCGACGGCAAGCTGAAGGTCGTCGCCTCCTTCTACCCGATGGAGTACCTGGCCCAGCAGATCGGCAAGGACCACGTCGCGGTCACCGACCTCACCGCGGCCGGCGTCGAGCCGCACGACCTGGAGCTCACCGCCAAGCAGGTCGCCACCGTCCAGAAGTCCGACGCGATCATCTACCTCAAGGGCCTGCAGCCCACCGTCGACCAGGCCGTCGGCCAGTCCTCGGCCAAGTACAAGATCGACGCCACCGCCGCCAGCCCGCTGGTCGACCACCACCTCGACGAGGGCGCCGAGGCCGACGGCCACCAGCACGACGGCCCGGCCGGCGACCCGCACATCTGGCTCGACCCGACCCGCTACGCGGCGATCGCCAAGAGCGTCGGCGACGGGTTCGCCAAGGCCGACCCGGCCCACGCCGACGACTACCGCAAGAACACCGACGACCTGGTCGGCCGGCTGACCACGCTGGACCAGGAGTTCCGGGACGGCCTGAAGGACGCCAAGTCCAGGACCTTCGTCACCAGCCACGCCGCCTTCGGCTACCTCGCCGACCACTACGGCCTCACCCAGGTCGCCATCAACGGCGTCGACCCCGAGTCCGAGCCCACCCCGGCCCGCCTCGCCGACGTGCAGAAGGCCGCCAAGGACAACGGCGTCACCACGATCTTCTTCGAGACCCTGGTCAGCCCCAAGCTCGCCGACACCGTCGCCAAGGACCTCGGCCTCAAGACCGCCGTGCTGGACCCGCTGGAGGGCGTCAAGGACCCGGGCAAGGAGGACTACCTCTCGGTCATGAAGCAGAACCTGGCCAACCTCCAGACCGCCCTCGGCGCCACCCCCGCCGCGACCGGCACCACTCCCACCGCGACCGGCACCCCCACCAGCTGACGGGACGACAGCACCATGACCCACCCGATACCCCCGGCCGTCCGCCTCCGCGACGCCGTCGCCTCCCGCGGCGGTCGGCCGGTGCTGCGCGGCGTCGACCTCACCGTCCAGCCCGGCGAGGTGGTCGCCCTGCTCGGCGCCAACGGCTCCGGCAAGTCCACCACCGTCAAGGCCGTCATCGGCTCCGTCCCGCTGGGGCAGGGCACGCTGGAGCTGTTCGGCGTCCCGTACGCCGGCTTCCGCGCCTGGCACCGGATCGGGTACGTCCCGCAGCGCACCACCGCCGCCTCCGGCGTGCCGGCCACCGTGCGCGAAGTGGTCTCCACCGGGCGGCTGCCGCAGCACCGGCTGCTGCCGTGGCGCCCCCCGGGCCGCGCCGCGGGGGGCCCCCCCCCCGCCCCCGCCGCCGCGCGGGCAACGGCCCGGGACCGCGGGCCCGCCCGCTCCCGCCGGCCCCCGCAGCGC
>NZ_JBHWIR010000016.1:33383-35412 GCF_042731835.1 Kitasatospora sp. NPDC059817
GGGGGCGGCCCCGGGGGGGGTCTGGGCCCCCCCCGGGGGGCCGCCCGCCCCCGGGGCGGGGGCCGGCCGCCGGGGGGGCCCGGGCGGCCCTCGACCGCGCGCTCGCCGCCGTCGGCATGCTGGAACGGGCCGGGGACGGCGTCGCCGACCTGTCCGGCGGCCAGCAGCAGCGGGTGCTGATCGCCCGCGCCCTGGTCGGCACCCCCGACCTGCTGATCATGGACGAGCCGATGGCCGGCGTGGACGCCGCCAGCCAGCAGGTGCTCGCCGACACCCTGCGCGCCGAGGTCTCCCGCGGCGCCGCCGTCCTCCTCGTGCTGCACGAACTCGGGCCGCTGGAGCCGCTGATCGACCGCGCCGTGGTGCTGCGGGACGGCTGCGTCGCACACGACGGCCCGCCCGTGCCCAACACCGGACTGCACGCGCTGCCCGGCCACGACCACGTCCACCCGCACGCCGACCACACCCCGCCGAGGCTGCTGGCATGACCGAGATGCTCTCCTACGACTTCATGCAGCGCGCCCTGCTCGCCGCCGTCCTGGTCGGGATCACCGCCCCGGCCGTCGGCATCTACCTGGTGCAGCGCCGGCAGGCCCTGATGGGCGACGGCATGGGGCACGTCGCGATGACCGGCGTCGGCCTCGGCTTCATCTTCCAGACCAGCCCGGTCTGGATGGCCGTGCTGGTCTGCGTGCTCGGCGCCGTCACGATGGAACTGGTCCGCTCGCGCGGCAACCAGCGCGGCGACATCGCCCTGGCGATGCTCTTCTACGGCGGCATGGCCTGCGGCAAGCTGCTCGTCTCGCTCTCCGCCCAGGCCGGCGCCGGCTCGCTGGAGAGCTACCTGTGGGGCTCCATCCTCACCGTCGCCCCGGCCGACCTGATCACCATCGCGGTGCTCGGCGCGGTGGTCGTCGCGGTCACCGTCGGCCTGCGCCGGCAGCTCTTCGCGATCTGCCAGGACGAGGACTTCGCCCGGGTCACCGGCCTGCCGGTGCGCACGCTCAACCTGCTGCTCGCGGTGATGGCCGCCGTCACCGTCACCGTCGCGATGCGGGTGGTCGGGCTGCTGCTGGTCAGCGCCCTGATGGTGGTCCCGGTGGTCGCCGCCCAGCAGCTCACCCGGTCGTTCGCCGCCACCCAGGCGGCCTCGATCGCGCTCGGCGTGGTGGTCTCGCTGGCCGGCGTCACCGGCTCCTACCACCTCAACGTGCCCTCCGGCCCGGCCATCGTGCTGCTCGCCATCGCGGTGTTCGCGGTGTTCAGCCTGCTCGCCGCGCCGCTCGCCCGGCGGCGCCACCGCAGGGGAGTCGCGGACCCCGGACCGAAGGTCTGCGACGTCGCCCTGCCGGAACCCGTCCCGGGACAATCCCCGGGGCAATCCCCGGATCAGATCCCGGGACAGATCCCGGGGCAACTCCCGGGCCGCGGTTCCTCCGACGCGATCACTCCGGAGCGGGGTGCGGGGCTGGCACAATGAGGTGCGAGACGCCCACCACCCCAGGAGGACCCACGGTGACCACCGCAGGCCCGTCGCCGCGCGCCCGCTCGACCCGGCAACGTGCCGCCGTCTCGGCGGCCCTGGACGAGATCGAGGACTTCCGCAGCGCGCAGGAGCTCCACGACATGCTCAAGCACCGCGGGGACTCCGTCGGTCTGACCACGGTCTACCGCACCCTCCAGTCGCTCGCCGACGCCGGCGAGGTGGACGTGCTGCGCACCGCCGACGGCGAGGCCGTCTACCGCCGGTGCAGCAGCGGACACCACCACCACCTGGTGTGCCGGCACTGCGGCGCCACCGTCGAGGTGGAGGGCCCGGCGGTGGAGCGCTGGGCCAACGCGGTCGCTGCGGAGCACGGGTTCAGCGACATCGCGCACACCCTGGAGATCTTCGGCACCTGCGCGGAGTGCGCCAAGAAGGTCTGACCAGCGGAGCACCGGTACGGGGGTGCGGCCGGCGGGCGCCGAGCGGCAGCACCGCCCGCGCCGGCCGCCCCCGCGGCGGGGTAGGCGTGAGGTGCTGCGGGAG